>CAYRUX010000064.1:0-27628 GCA_964427515.1 uncultured Rhizobiaceae bacterium | reverse complement strand
AAGAGAGGAAACCACGCCGCCGTTGATAAAAATATACCGTGTCATGGACATGTACCATATCAGAGGTATTGCAATCTCCCAAGTATAAGGTAAAAAAATATTTATTATATGAGTAAAAGTGTTGGTTGCAGGCGAATATTAAGGTGTAATAGACACAATGCTAAACCTTGTATTTACGCTTGAATAAGCGACTCGGGAATTGTTAGTTTTTATCTAGATTTATATTTTTGAGTGGTTCCGGGTCATAGTCTTCCGAGTCAAGGTCGTCAAGAAAATCATTATTGCTATCGGTAGACGAAATTGGAGCTGCATCCATTACCGACTTTCTTTTATCGTTGTCTTTGGACAAAATTGCTAAAACTAGGCTTAAAATAATAAAAATAGCAGCTAAAACTGCGGTTACTCTAGTCAAAAAGTTCGCGGAACCTCGTGCAGAAAACATAGCACCTGGCCCCCCACCCCCAATTCCAAGAGCTCCCCCTTCACTGCGTTGGATTAAGACCACGCCGATCATTGAAATCGCAACAATTATTAAGACAACAAGTAGTATGGTTTCCACGATTACCTCGTAAGTTAAAATAACTCTGCCGTATTCTAGAGGATCATCCTCATTCACTTTTCTTTATAATGCGCACAAATATCCCAAAAGTCATTCACTGAAAGACTAGACCCGCCAACAAGAGCACCATTCACACCGGAAATAGAGAGGATTTGCCCCGCATTCTCTGGTTTTACAGATCCGCCATATAAAACACGCAGTTTTTCTGGGTTGCACCCTAATAGGAGATTAAAACTTTCTCTAATTTGATTAGTCATTTCTTGTATTTGTGTGATGCTAGGTATTTGTCCAGACCCGATAGCCCATAATGGTTCATACGCGATAATAACATTGTTTTCGTTTGCTTCCATTGGAAGTGAATTTTTTAATTGATTGCCCACTATCTTAAGTTCATCGCCAGTTCTCCTTTGATTTTCATCTTCTCCAACGCAAAGAATTACTGAAAGCCCAGCATTTAATGCAGTCGAGGCCTTTCGAGCAACAATATCGTTACTTTCGAAGTGAAGAGTCCGCCGCTCAGAATGTCCTAAGATTACAAAAGTACAGCCTACATCTGCCAGCATCGTTGCACTTACATTACCAGTATAAGGGCCAGAAACTTCATAGTGGCTATCCTGACCGCCGAGAGAAATTGATGATTCATATAATACATCACGCAACTCAGAGATAAGCGTTACAGGAGGGCAAATAACGATATCGCAAGCTAATTTGTTATTCTCTGACACGAGGGAAGAAAAATTCACTACAAAGTTTCGACTATCGCGCCTTGAACCATGCATTTTCCAGTTTGCAATTACTATTGGTTTTATAGAAACACTGTTATTTGAAACACTGCTCATGTTGATCCAAATCTTTTTATAAGGGGAATAATTAGAGAACTAACACAGCATTTCACTGATTTCCAGCTTCCAGATGTACTAACTAAAATATTATAATGCTTATTTCGTATTGCGATGAATAATTCACATCTCTATTATCCCAGATGTATTGCTAATCCCTATCCATATAGACCAACATTTAAATGGTTAGAAGGAATTCTTTCTAATTATGCTTAATGCAATTCAAAAAAGTTCAAAAACTTGGACCGGAAAGATCATAATGATTGTGGCCGGTGTTGCGCTGGTAGTATCACTGGGTTTCGGAGATGTCTTCAGGTCTGGTGGAGGAGCTGGGTCTGTGGCAATGGTTGGAGAGTTGGAGATATCTGAAGCTGATTTTGTGAGAGAATTTCGCCGGGAAATGAAACGTGTTGAGACCAACATACCCAATTTAACAGCAGAAATGGCAGTAGGCCTGGGATTAGCCGAGTTGCCCCTTAATCGTCTAATTACTAAGGCGCTTGTCGCCAATGAAGCAGATACCCTACGCATAGTTGTTACCGATGAGATGGTAAAACAAAAAATTCTATCTCAAAACTCCTTTGTTGGAGAAAATGGCGAGTTTGATCGCAGTCTCTACGATCAGGCTTTATTTCAGGCAAATCTAACCCCCGATATTTATGAGGGGTTAGTGAGATCAGACGTTCAAAATGAGCAGGTTGTTGATACTATACTTAGTGGTCAAATTACACCTAACACCCTTTCAAACATTCTATATCGTCACCGCAATGAAGTAAGAAGCGCGAAAGTTGCATTTGTTCCAAGCGATTTAATGAAAATCATTGATCAACCAACGGGGTCAGAGTTGAACGAGTTTTATAATAATAATAAATCCCTCTTTATGATGCCTGAGCATAGATCAATTACCTATCTACTAATTACTCCAGACGCTGTTATGGAAGACTCTAATATCACCGAAGAAGACCTTGTTTTGGAATATGAGGCTCGCGGAGCAACATATGATTTGGATGAGCAACGCGATATTCACCAGATTCTTTCTCCTGACAAATCTCTAATTGAAGAGGGTTTTAACCTATTAAATTCAGGTATCTCGTTCAAAATTGTTGCTGATAAGTTAGCTAAGAAGGGTGCAACGGTTATGCACATGGGTGGAGTTGAAAGGTCGTCTTTACCAAAGAGTGCTGGTGATGCTGTTTTTGAACTTGGTATTGGTGAGGTGAGTCAAATGGTCAATACATCCTATGGGTGGCACTTATTTAAACTCAATCAGGTAAGAGCTCCTAGGCGAGAATCTTTTAACGAGGTAAAAGATAGCTTGTACGAAGAAATGTCAGCAAACACTGCTGTAGATGATTTATACAGATTATCCACGGTTTTAGAGGATGAGCTTGCAGGCGGATCCACTCTGGAAGAGGCTGGTGGATTAATAGGTATTAAAGTGAAAAATATACCATACCTTGACCTAAATGGTTATTCTTCAAATGGAGCATCGGTAATTAATGAGGGTCTGGATTCAAGTGACATTATCCGGGAAGCGTTCGCAATGGACGTTGGTAGTTATTCCCCTCTCATCGAAACCGAGAGCGGTAACTATTTGGTTGTTCGGGTTGATTCAATAACGCGTCAGGCTCTTTTGTCTTTAGACGAAGTCAGGCCGAAAGCTATAAATGGCTGGAAAAAATCTGAGCAAAATAAACAAGCAAAATTGATGGCAGAGGAACTTTCTTCCCAGATTAATTCAGTAGATCAGTTCGACTCTGTATTCAGGAAGAAAAATTACAATGTTAAGTTAGTTGAAGGATTATTACGTAATAATCCTAATGCCACAGAACAGGTAACTAGTAATACAATATCTAAGCTATTTAAGCAGAAAACTTCTGATCCAAAACCTATTGTTGATGAAGTTACTGGCGGTTACGTTGTCGCGCTTTTAGCAGGTGTGACTCCAATTTCGGAGATTAAAAACGACGACCCATCATTTAAAAGTATTATGGTTAACCTCACTAGTGAGAGAAAGAGTGACGTATATTCCGTCTATCGATATGCACTTAGTTCTCGTTATAAAGTTTCTGCCAATCAAGCAGTATTGAAACGTATTTTAGATATACCATGAGTGTTTCACCAAATTTTAATGAGTTTAAAATTTTGTATGCATCCAATCGTCCCCAAGTCGTTTGGACAACATTTGTTGCAGATTTAGAAACACCAGTATCAACTTTCCTAAAATTGGCTGTTGGGAGGCCGAATAGTTTCCTATTAGAATCAGTTGAAGGGGGAGCGGTAAGGGGAAGATATTCAATTATAGGCTTGAAGCCAGATGTTATTTGGCGATGTTTTGGAAACCACGCAGAAGTAAATACGAGCGCACGGTTTGATCAAACGAAATTTGTTAACTGTGATGAAACACCAATTATTTCAATGCGTAAGTTAATAAACGCTAGTAGAATTCAATTGCCTGAACATTTGCCTCCTATGTCAGCGGGTTTAGTTGGTTACGTTGGTTATGATATGGTTAGACACATGGAAGTTCTTCCCGAATCAAATCCTGATCCTTTAAAATTACCTGATGCTATTTTAATGCGGCCAACAATTATGACAATTTTTGACTCTGTTGAAGATCGGCTTACTCTAGTAACCCCTGTTTGGCCAGACGAGGGTATGAACTCGGAGATGGCTTATGCTCTCGCCTCTGAAAGGTTAGATGACACCTTGGCTGACCTAGAGCGACCCTTACCGATTAACGCTGAAGTAACAAGTGACCAACCAAAAGATGCGGTAATTGAATCCAATACTACTAAGGATGAATATATAAGTTTTGTGGAGCGGGCGAAAAATTTTATTGAAGCTGGTGACGTATTTCAGGTGGTTCCATCACAGAGATTTTCCACACCCTTTGGATTACCACCTTTTTCTCTATATCGAGCTTTGCGAAGACTTAATCCGTCACCCTTTCTATACTTTCTCAATTTTGGTGATTTTGCAGTTGTTGGATCCAGTCCCGAAATTCTTGTGCGTGTACGAGATGGCCAGGTAACAATTAGACCAATAGCAGGTACGCGTCCCAGAGGCGCAAATTATATTGAGGATGGAAAACTTGCAGATGATTTACTTTCTGATCCGAAGGAACTTGCCGAACATTTGATGTTGCTTGACCTAGGAAGAAATGACGTGGGACGAGTGGCAAAGGTTGGCACGGTCAGGGTTACTGAAAAGATGAAAATTGAATACTATTCCCATGTAATGCATATTGTTTCTAATGTGGAAGGGCAGTTAGAGACAGGACTAGATTCCCTGGAAGCATTAATAGCAGGCTTTCCTGCTGGTACTGTAACGGGAGCGCCCAAAATTAGAGCAATGGAAATAATAAATGATTTAGAGAAACAAAGCCGTGGTATTTATGCTGGTGCAATTGGTTACTTTTCAGCGTCTGGTGCTATGGATACGTGCATAGCTCTAAGAACAGCGATTGTAAAAGATGGCAAAATGTATGTACAAGCTGGTGGTGGTGTTGTCGCAGACAGCGATCCAGAGGCTGAGTATGAGGAAACAGTAAACAAAGCTCGGGCGCTGTTTAGGGCTGCCGAGGAGGCAACACGGTTTGCTGGCAGAAAACAAAATTAAAATATTAACAACAAATATTCAGCGTTACGACTAATATTGAGAAATGCAAAATTATAATACTGCACCGACTTGCCACGGCAAAAATTCCTCGTCCCCAAATCCAAATATCTCACTTTTACTTTGCTTTCCCGATGCAGTATCTAGGATTAATTGAAATATTTCTTGACCTAAATCTTCCACACTCATGCCTTCATCTATAACACGGCCACAGTTGATATCCATATCGTCATTCATACGATTGTAGATACTTGTGTTAGTGGCTAATTTAAGACTGGGTGTAGGTTTGCATCCAAAAACTGACCCTCTCCCAGTAGTAAAACATACTACGTTTGCACCTCCAGCAACCATACCTGTTACCGAAACAGGGTCGTACCCCGGTGTGTCCATAAAGACAAAACCAGACTTTTCTATCTTGTCGGCATATCTGTATACTTCAACTAAATTTGTTGTACCACCTTTGGCCGCGGCTCCAAGCGATTTTTCGAGAATTGTTGTTAATCCCCCTTGCTTGTTTCCCGGTGACGGATTGTTATCCACGACTGCACCGTTATCTTTTGTATAATTTTCCCACCATGAAATACGATTTAAAAGTTTACGACCTACACTCTCCGATTCCGCTCTGCGAATTAATAAATGTTCTGCCCCATATATTTCTGGTGTTTCGCCCAATATTGCGGTACCTCCATTTTGTACAATCAGATCAGCAGCTGCTCCTAGACCAGGATTAGCTGTAATCCCTGAAAACGCATCAGACCCCCCACATTCCATTCCTAGAATTATATGACTAGATGATACCGTTTGTCGGATTACTTGATTGGCTTTGGGTAACATAGCTTCAACACATCTGATACCTTCCTGAATTGTAGAATTAGTGCCTCCCGATTCTTGAATCGTCATAGTCTCTAACATTATATTCTCTTGATTTTGCAGACCTAGGTCCTCAACCATGTCATCTATCTGATTTATTTCACAGCCTAAGCCTAATAATAGGGTGCCAGCAACATTTGGGTGTTTTGCATATCCAGCTATACACCTCCGCAGGTAATCCCATCCATCACCATGTGGTGCTGTTCCACAACCTGAACCATGCGTTAATGCAATAACTCCATCAACATTTTGCCAATCCTCCAACTTGTTTCCTTGAAAATGGTTAGCGATATATCTAGCTACTGTTGCAGAACAATTAACGCTAGTAAGAATGGCTATAAAATTTCTTGTAGCCACCCTCCCGTCTGGTCGGACAATACCTTGAAATGTAGCTCTGTTTTTTTTCTGGATAAGGTTGGTTGTTTTTACATCAGAGGAAAATTTGTATTCTCTTTCAAATTCAGCAAATCCTAAATTTTGTTCATGTACGTGCTCACCAGCTTTTATATCTTTAGTAGCAAAGCCAATAATTTGGCCATATTTTCTAACCGCATTATTCTTACTTATATGTTGAGTGGCTATTTTATGACCTGTCGGAATCGCGCTAATTGCAGTAATAGGAATGCCATTATCCATTAAATCTGTGTCAACTGATATTCTTTGTTTTGCAACTATTACGTTATCGCTTTGATGTAATCGTAATACTTTTTCACTGCTTTTTACCATTTTATTTATCGCTCCATAAATTCTAGCAGTTTATTGAAAATAGAAGAATTTGTATCCTATAAGCTGCATTCACTATGCTTTTGGTTTAGCTACTAAAAGGCGAATTATATCTTTATATACATACTGATAGGTTATTTCTTTTAGGCCAGCAGTATCTAAATACGATTGTGTTTGACTGTTGAATTCTGCTCCGTAGGCCCATTTCACCCAAGGCGCCCATAAATACATTCCCATCCTCTTTATAAAATGCTTAGAGTAGCAATAATCTAAAAGACGAATTTCACCTTGTGGTTTGCAAATACGACAAATCTCTTTAAGAGCAGTAATCTGTTCTTGAGGTTTCAAAACACAGAATAAAAACGAGCAGATCACATTATCGAAAGTATTATCTCTAAACGGTGCCTTTACAATATCCGATTCTACAAATTGTACATTATGATAATTCAAGGTTCTCCCACGTGCTTTTGACAGCATTGCGGAACTAAGGTCAAGAGCTACAGTCATAGTGCTGCTCTGAGACAAAAAAGTTAAGTTTTGTCCAGTCCCTGTGCCAGCATCAAGAGTGTAGCCCGATATATTTTTACATAGATATTGCCTTATTTTCCGATAGCGTTTGCGTTCAAAGGGAGCATCCAGAAAATCATAAAAATTTGCAATACGTTGGTATTTGTCTCTATTTCTCATTTGAGGTAGACCTCTTCTTCTATCATCCTCAGGGGCTAGCAATAATTAAAATTTGCTCCGTTATTTTTTTAATTAAAGAGTTAGACTATAATTTTCTATTTGAATTTTGTTCGCAGTATGAATTGTATAAAAATAAAGAGCTTAATAATAAAAATTAATAGAGTTATTCTTTGATACGATTTTCAATATAACTAGGATGTACAATAAAGTTATAGATTGTTCACAGCGATTTAAAAATGGTTTGATGTTTAGCTATGTTACTCCTAATCGATAATTATGATAGTTTTACCTATAATCTGGTTCACTACTTTAGTGAATTGGGCGCCCCAGTCAGAGTTTATCGCAATGATGCCATAAGTGTATCTGAAGTGCTGTCAATTAAGCCTTCTGCTGTTATTATTTCTCCCGGTCCTTGCGAACCTGATCAAGCTGGAATTTGTCTCGAGTTGATTAAGGGGTGCGCGGGCACCCTGCCCATATTAGGAGTTTGTTTAGGTCATCAGGCGATCGGTCAGGCTTTTGGAGGCAAAGTGGTACGTGCGCCCAATTTGATGCATGGAAAAATTAGTGACATTCACCATTTTGAGAGCAGCCTTTATAAAGGCATACCAAGCCCATTTTCTGCCACTCGTTATCACTCTTTGATCGTAGAGCAAGCAAGTCTTCCAGATTGTCTCAAAGTTACAGCGAAAACAAAGGACGGAATAATTATGGGGTTGGAACATAGAGAATATGTTATACATGGCATTCAATTTCACCCCGAAAGTATAGCTTCAGAGCATGGGCATGATCTGCTTTTAAACTTTCTTAATATATTACAAGTGGATAGTAGAATTTAATGAGTTCAAGTGCGGAAAAGTTTCGAATCCTTATAGAAAAAGTTGCAAATGGAAAATTTCTTACCTTAGAAGAATCTAAACAGGCTTTTGCTATAATTATGACTGGAGATGCAACCGTGGCACAAACAGCTGGGTTACTGATGGGCCTCAGGGTACGGGGCGAATCAGTCGACGAGATATCTGGCGGAGCTATGGCTGTAAGAGCCAGAGTTGATGGAATAGAAGCTCCTGATGGGGCTATAGATACCTGTGGAACTGGTGGAGATGCTAAGGGCACCTTTAACATCTCTACTGGGGCTGCAATTGTAGCTGCAGCTTGTGGCGTTCCGGTCGCAAAGCATGGTAATCGTGCAGTATCTTCTAAATCTGGTTCCGCCGATGTTTTAATGGAGCTTGGAGTGAATATTGATGCAGATACCTTGTTAATTAAAGAAGCATTCACGGAAGCAGGAATTGGATTCATGATGGCACCCCGTCATCACAAAGCCTGGAGGCACGTAGCACCTGTGCGTGCAGAGCAGGGATCAAGAACAATATTTAACATATTGGGTCCACTAGCAAATCCCGCAGGAGTTAAAAGGCAAATTATGGGTGTTTATGACCGCTCCTGGTTAGAACCTATTGCTGCAGTTCTCCACAATTTGGGATCTGAAAAGGCTTGGGTAATTCATGGCTCAGACGGCATAGATGAGCTCACTACTACAGGAGTTAGTTATGTGGTGGAGCTCTACAAAGGACAGCTTAGCAGCTTTGAAATAGTTCCGGAGGATGCAGGTTTGTCTCGCGCCGATGATGCTGATATTCGTGGCGGGAATGCAAAGGTTAATGCAGATACGATGAATTCAATGTTAAAAGGAACTCTCGGACCTATTAGAGATATTGTTTTGTTAAATACGGCAGCAGCCTTAATGGTTGCTGGTCGTGCAAGCAACTTATCTGAAGGAGTTAAGGAAGCTATGCATGCTATTGATTCTGGTGCTGCTATCGCAACTTTAAAAAAACTAATTGAGATTACAAATAGATAATACTATGCCAGATATGCTCACGAAAATATGCAAGTCAAAAATAGAGCACATTGCAAAGTCAAAAAAAATGCGGTCTCAATCAGAGTTAGAGCTGTTGGTTAAGCACACTCCCCCATTGAGAAGTTTTCACAGTGCACTTACTGAGGCTGCGCTAAACGGTCAACACGGTACTGCTTTGATCGCCGAATTAAAAAAAGCCTCTCCTAGTAGAGGTTTAATAAAATCTAATTTTGACGTGATAAACCTTGCCCGCGCATACGAAAGTGGAGGAGCCACTTGTTTGTCTGTACTTACCGATATTGAATATTTCAGCGGGGAAGATCATCACATTATGCAGGCAAAAAATGCAACATTACTGCCGATACTTCGTAAAGATTTTATTTTAGATTCATATCAAATTGTTGAAACCAGAGTGTTGGGCGGGGACTGCGTTTTGCTTATTATGGCTGCTTTATCTGTCGAGCAGGCAAAAGAATTGAAGCAAGAAGCAACGGCATTGGGTATGGCCGTTTTAGTTGAGGTACATAATGAATCCGAGTTAGAAAATGCAATTAAAATTGGGGCTAATTTAATTGGGATTAATAACCGGAACTTAAAAACTTTAGAGGTGGACTTAAATACCACTATACGCTTGCTACCTATTGTTCCCAAAAATTGTGATATAGTATGTGAAAGCGGAATAAACAGCCATGAAGATATAATAGCTATGAAGCGAGAAGGTATTAGAAGGTTTCTTGTAGGTGAATCCCTTATGCGTCAGGATAATATTTTGATAGCAACTCAACAACTTTTGTGTGGTCAAGGAAGATAGAGGAAATACTAAATGTCATCATCATCATCATTTACTCATTTTGACCAACAAGGAAATGCCAGAATGGTTGATGTATCTGAAAAGGATATAACAGAGCGAAAAGCTACCGCTTGTGCCAGTGTATCAATGGATAAGGCTACTCTCGAATTAATAGTTGAAGGTCGGTTGAAGAAAGGCGACGTTCTTCAGGTAGCACGTTTAGCAGGAATTATGGCGGCAAAACAAACTTCAAATTTGATACCTCTTTGCCATCCGTTAGGTTTAGATTCAGTAGAAGTTGATCTGCAGTGTGATAGATCAACTAATGCAGTTAATATTAGCGCTACTTGTGCAGTGAGGTCTAGAACAGGAGTTGAAATGGAGGCTCTAACTGCGGTTTCTGTTGCAGGCTTGACAGTATATGACATGTGTAAGTCCGTTGATCGTTCAATGATTATTTCTGATATACGGGTAACTTATAAATCGGGCGGTAAATCTGGCCAATTTGTCCAAGATTAGTTAACTAGCTAACAAAATAGGCAATTTATGATCCCAGTTAGTGAGGCTATCCAAAGAATAACAAAATTATTATCGCCTACTGGTAAAGAAATTATACCATTGTCTGATGCATGTGGACGTGTTTTGGCTGAAGATATTAGTGCCAGAATTTCACAACCTCCTTTCGATGTATCCTCAATGGATGGCTATGCAGTAAGGCATGAGGACCTGAAGACCATTCCCCATACGCTTAGATTAATTGGATCCGTACCTGCAGGCAGTAATTTTGATGGTGAGCTGAACCAAAACGAGACAGTTCAAGTATTTACAGGCTCTAAAATCCCTAGAGGCGCTGATACGGTTGTTATACAAGAAAATGCTAATGTAACAACAACATCTACTGATGTAACAATACTTACTCCTTCGAAAAAAGGACAATTTATTAGAAAAACTGGATTAGACTTTGAACGTGGTCAAGTTGGGTTGAAGGCAGGACAAATATTGTCCCCTAGAGCAGTTGGTTATGCGGCGAGCATGAACCACCCTTGGTTGTGTGTACGACGAAAACCGACAGTAGGAATCATTTCTACTGGTAACGAGATCGTGATGCCGGGTGAACCATTAAGTGAAAACCAAGTGGTAAGTTCCAATTCGCACGCGTTAATGGCGTCAGTAGAATATTTTGGAGGTAAACCTTTTTGTATCGGAATAGCGCCAGACCAAATTGATAAGTTGCAGTCCATGGTGAATCATGCCGAAGGGGTTAATATTCTGGTAACAACTGGAGGAGCTTCTGTTGGAAAACACGATTTGGTTCAGGGTGCTTTGAAGGAAATTGGACTTGAGTTAGATTTTTGGAAGATTGCTATGCGCCCAGGAAAACCATTAATTTTTGGCCGGCTAGGGTCTACTCACTTTATCGGACTTCCCGGAAATCCTGTATCCACACTAGTCTGTGCTTTAATTTTTTTGCGTCCCGCAATTTTAGCATTACTCGGAGCACTGAAAACTGACTTGCCTATTTTAGAGTTACCAATCTTGAGTACATTAAAACAAAATGATGAGAGAGAAGATTATTTGAGAGCAACGTTTGAGAACGATAGTAGAGGCAAACTAGCTGTGTTGCCATATAAGTATCAAGATAGTTCCATGATTTCTGTATTTTCAATGTCGGACGCGCTTATTGTTCGACCTCCCTTCGATAAACAAAGAGAAGTCGGAGAATTAGTTCGGGTAATCCCTTTGTCTCATCTAGTTTGACAATATTTTAATTTTGTTACCAGGTTATGAATTGTGAAAAGCTTGACAATGAATGAGAACTAAAATAGAACATTTATGCGATCTCTGTTAGCCAACTGGGGGTAAAGATGTTAACAAAAAGACAGCTTCAACTATTGTTATTCATCGATGGTCATATATCAAAAACCAGCACTGCCCCCTCTTTTGAAGAAATGAAAATGGCTGTAGGTTTAAAATCAAAATCAGGTATTCATCGCTTAATTTCTGCTTTAGAAGAACGAGGCTTTGTTCGACGCCTTCCTCACCGAGCTCGTGCCCTCGAAGTATTAAAGTTACCAAACTCTCAAAGCGCCACTAGTTCGTCGGCTCTATCATCTTCAGGTAAATTTAATCCAAGCGTGGTAAGGGGTAATTTTGGTAATAGTGGGGTTAACCAGCATGCGAAAATTGATAATATTAATAATACTGGTAACCACTCAGTAGCTATCCCTTTATATGGCAGGGTTGCAGCCGGTATGCCAATTGAAGCGGTTCGCGACGAGACTGCATTTATTGACGTCCCACATACTATGTTGGGAAAAGGTGCGCATTACGCTTTAGAAGTCGATGGGGATTCTATGTCAGAAGCCGGCATTTATGATGGTGATACTGCCATCATTGAACGGTGCGAATCAGCAGAAAATGGAATAATAGTAGTTGCACTTATAGATGAGTCTGAGGTTACCTTAAAAAGATACCGAAGGAAGGGAGAGTCTATCGCGTTGGAACCAGCCAACCAGAACTATGAAACAAGGATATTCGGGCCTGGCAGAGTAACTATTCAAGGCAAATTATCAGGGTTAATACGTCGTTACACCTAGTTTAATAGAAGTATTGTTTTCTATCTAGCATTTTAGTTAAATATGTAGGGTCATATAACATTTGATTCAGGACTTCCCTTTGCTTTTCTAATTATATCTAAAAGAAAATTATTCCGATATTTTGGGGTAATTATTGTATAGCGATAAGTTTTCCTTTATGACCATTGTAACTCGTTTTGCCCCCTCACCCACAGGATTTCTCCACATCGGCGGAGCTCGCACCGCTCTCTTTAATTGGTTGTATGCGAGACGCCATAATGGAAAATTTCTCTTAAGGATAGAAGATACCGATAGACAAAGATCCACTAAAGAATCATTAGAAACCATATATGATGGCCTAAACTGGTTAGGCTTACATTATGATGGAGATGTAGTTAGCCAATCTGAAAGGATTGAAAGGCACACTGAAATTGCTCAAGAATTATTAAAGTGTGGGAAAGCATATCGTTGCTGGTGTACTCCAAAAGAATTAGAGGAAATGCGTATAAAAGCACGCTCTGAAGGTCGCCCAATGCTATATGACAGGCGTTGGAGAGACCGAGAACCCACCGATGAGCAAAAAAATATATCACCTGCTATTAGATTAAAAATGCCTTTGACCGGAACTACAAGAATTCATGATTTAGTTCAGGGCACCATTGAGGTTTCTAACAAACAACTTGATGACATGATATTGCTGAGGTCAGATGGAACGCCTACTTATATGCTATCGGTGGTGGTTGATGATCACGATATGCAAATTAGCCACATAATAAGAGGCGATGATCATTTAACAAATGCTGCAAGGCAATCACAAATTTTTAATGCGCTTGATTGGACCATTCCAAAATATGCACATGTGCCGTTGTTGCATGGTGCAGACGGTACAAAACTCTCTAAACGTCACGGAGCACTCGCTACAAAGTATTATTCAGAAGAAATGGGAATTCTTTCAGAGGCAATGCTAAATTATCTTCTTCGCCTAGGCTGGAGTCATGGAAATGAAGAAATTATATCATCCGAAAGTGCTATCAAATGGTTCAATTTGGAAAGTATTGGCCGTTCTTCAGCTAAGTTTGATATTGAAAAACTGATGAGCTTGAACAGTCATTATCTCCGCGAAATCAGTACCGATGAATTAGTGGAGAGACTGATGCCATTTATATCTATTATTTTGAAACGTCCGCTCGCTGATTTTGAAATATGTAGCCTGAAACGGCTAATTCCAAGCCTTATACTACGAGTGAATAATTTACTAGAATTAACCGAAAAGTCGAAGTTTTTGTTTTATAGCAGACCAATTGATATTGAAGACAAAGCTAAAATTGTTATCAACAAGTCGGATTTGAGTCTGATATCAGCGGTTACAAGTGAATTGGAGAAGAGTGAGGTATGGAATCTCGAGAGTTTGGAAGTATTAATTAGTAAATTCTGCAAACGAGAAGGTATAAAGATAGGTGCAATAGCTCAACCAATTAGGGTATTATTAACGGGGAGTAAGGTATCCTCGGGGATCTTTGATGTTTTATACTCACTTGGAAAAGATGAGTCTATTCAGAGGCTTAGAGATAAGCATTAGAAAATATTTTGCTATACTTCTTGGCTTGTTTGATAAATAGGGCATCACAGCATATTATTATAAGCTGAATTGGAAGTAAAAATTCTGATGAAATATAATCTTTTTTCCTGTAGTATTGTAAGTTCACACAATAGGAATGAATTATGAAAGAGGATGAGAATATGGGTGCAAGCCCCTCAAATAATGGGACATTTTCTCTAACAGACAAATCTACGGGAAAATCTGTAAGCCTTCCTGTCTTATCCGGGAGTCTAGGGCCCGCAGTTATAGATGTGCGTAGTCTTTATGGGGCAACCGGAAACTTTACTTATGATCCTGGCTTCACATCTACAGGTTCTTGTGAGTCAAAAATTACTTATATTGATGGAGATCAGGGTATTCTTCTCCACAGGGGCTATCCAATTAATGAGCTAGCTGAAAATAGTGACTTTCTGGAAGTTGCTTATTTACTTTTATATGGCGACCTACCAACTGAACAAAAAAAATCTGATTTTGATGCTACTATTACGCAACATACAATGGTGCAGGAGCAAATAAATTATTTGTTTCGGGGGTTTCGCCGGGATTCCCATCCAATGGCGGTAATGATTGGCGTGGTTGGTGCCCTGGCCGCCTTCTATCATGATACAACAGATATTCAAGACCCTTACCAGAGGAAGATTGCATCTCATAGGTTGATTGCAAAAATGCCTACAATTGCAGCAATGGCGCATAAATACGCTATTGGTCAACCGTTTGTTTATCCTCGAAATGATCTAAGTTATTCTGAAAACTTTCTTCACATGTTATTTGCTGTACCTTGCCAAGACTATGAAATTAACCCTATTCAAGCTAATGCAATGGATAGAATTTTAATTCTGCATGCTGATCATGAACAAAATGCTTCCACTTCCACTGTACGTTTAGCCGGATCCTCTGGGGCTAATCCATACGCGTGCATTGCCGCAGGAATTGCTACACTTTGGGGGCCAGCTCACGGAGGGGCAAATGAAGCTGTAGTTCAGATGCTTAAAGAGATTAGTAGTGTAGATCGCATTCCAGAATGTGTGGCAAGGGCTAAAGATAAGGACGATCCATTTCGTTTAATGGGTTTTGGTCACCGTGTTTACAAAAATTATGATCCTAGAGCAAAAGTTCTTCACAAAACATGCCATGAAGTACTTGATGATTTAGGTTTAGATAATGAGCTTCTAAATATAGCTCGGGAGTTAGAAAGGATAGCTTTAGAGGATGAATATTTTGTAGAGAGAAAATTGTATCCTAACGTAGATTTTTATTCAGGAATAATCCTACAAGCACTTGGTATTCCCAGCCATCTTTTTACAGTAATTTTTGCTCTTGCAAGAACTGTGGGTTGGATCGCCCAGTGGAATGAAATGATAGAGGATCCGCATCAGAAGATTGGACGACCCCGGCAACTTTACACTGGGGAAAAGCAACGTAGTTATATTCCCATAAATAAACGCTAAAGACGTTTTGGAATGTGTTGTTTTAAAGATACTTCCAATTATTCACGGCCATTTATTTTAATTGTTAATTGTAGAAACAATTGCTTTTGTTGATTAGGTTTCAATTAGCTCTATTTTGTAACCGTCTGGGTCTTCAATAAAAGCAATAACTGTGGTGCCATGCATCATGGGTCCAGGAGCTCGAGGAATGTTAACTCCTTCAGAAGCAAGTTTTTCACACGTAGTATTAATATCAGACACCCCAATTGCAATATGACCAAATCCAGCCCCAAGATCGTAGGGTTCGACTTGTTCCCAGTTATGAGTAAGCTCAATGACAGTATTGTTTACCTCGTCTCCATATCCAACAAACGCAAGTGTAAACTTCCCTCCTGAGTAATCCGTCCGACGCAACAATTTCATACCTAATAACCGCGTATAAAAATCTATTGATTTTTCCAAATTTCTAACTCTCAGCATGGTATGCAAAACTCTGGATGTTGATACTTTTGAAGTCATTATAACCTTCCACTGATTGGCTCTGTTTGTTGTATAAGTTTAAGTATAACTTCAGCGGCTAGATGACTTGGCGGAGAAGTTTTATCCCCAAGTTTCGAAGACACTTTTTCTAACCACTTCATTTGGTCATTTCTAGCAATCTTATCAATTAGCATTTTTCCAACAGCGGAAGCAAGAATTTCCGGCTTGCAATTTTTCTGCAAATACTCTGGTACTACATGTTGATCAGCAATAATATTAACTAAAGCTACGTGGGGAATAGTAACTAAGCGTTTTGCTACCGCAAAAGTAATCGGGTGTGCACGGTAGGTTACTACCATCGGAACTTGAGCTCTTGCCAGTTCCAAAGTAGCAGTACCTGCTGAGGTGAGCGCAGCATCGCTTGCGAGCATTCCTGAAAACTTTTCAATGTTTTGTGCAGCGTCTACAACAATAGTATTAACATCCCACCTTTGCACTTTACTTTCAACAAGCTCTCTATATTTTGGAATAGCTGGAACAACAACCCATTTTAAGTTATAGCGTTCTCTCAAAAGAGTGACGGTTTCTGAAAAAATAGGCAAATGGCGAACTAATTCAGCTTTACGGCTTCCTGGTAAAATAGATAGGAGAAGATCTTCTTTACCTATCTTATGTTTTTCTCGAAATACTATTCCGTTAGATTTGGAAAATGGTTCTTCAAGGATGGGGTGACCAACAAACGTGGTTTTTAGATTATAATTATCAAAATATTTTTGTTCAAATGAAAACAATAAGAGAAGGTTGTCGAGAAAATTAGATAGTTTTTTCGCTCTGCCTGGCCTCCATGCCCAAACTTGAGGCGCAACATAATGTACAATCGGTATCCCAGTATTTTTTAATTTTTTACAGATTCGAAAATTAAACTCAGGCGAGTCAATTGTAACCAGAACATCTGCAGAGACCTCCTTGATTGACTTCTCCGTTTCTTTTATACGCCTAAGAAGATTTGGTAAGTGTGGTAAAATTTCAACTAACCCCATGACGGACAACTCATGCATTGGGAAAATACTCTTAAAACTTCCCTCCTTATGCATTAGTTCTCCACCAATGCCTTGAAACCTTATTTTTCCATCTGTCTTTTTTTTGAGTGCAGCCATTAGACGAGAAGCTATAAGGTCGCCGGAAGGCTCTCCAGCAATTATATATACAAGAGGATCAACATCTTCCGAAGTCTTCAAGCCTTTACACCAATAATAAATAAGCCAACTTTATTAGCTTCTTCTATTACCTTTTCACGATCTATAATTATCGAGTGATTTGCATGAATGGCAATACCGCTTAATCCAATTTTTGAAGCGATTTGTACGGTATTAATGCCAATTGTTGGTAAGTCTATTCTTTCTTCCTGATTAGGCTTTTTCAATTTTACTAAAACTCCTCCCTTGGACTCTCGCTTCAATCCTAAACAACGCCTAAGTAATTTGTCCGTACCTTCTATTGCCTCTACGCCAATGACTAAACCTTCCTCAATAACGGCAGCTTGTCCCACATCCAGTTTTCCCATTGCCGTTACTACATTCAACCCGATTTGTATGTCATTTTTATCGTTTGGATTAGGTTCTCTTCCAGCGATTAATCCAAGTGGAACATTGGATTTCAATAATTCGTCGGCACCAACCACACGAAATTTTTCATTTTCTAGCTCATTTACTAGTAATGATAGTAATGCATTATCTCCCTTGCCAGACACAGTTTTGATCTTAGCCAGTAACTTTAAGGCTCGCATATCCATTTTCAATTTTGAAAGTGATGGTCTATTAATTGACCCTGCAAAAACAACTTCTTCACACTTTTCCAATTTTAAACGTCTGATGACCTCTCCTACTTCGCCAATGTTTAACCAAGTGTGCGGAGTGCCTTCACATGTTTCAGTATTTGTCTCATTATGAAAAGCGATTACAAACACTGGTCGTTTGTTGTCCACGCACAATCTAACAATGCGGGCTGGAAGAGATCCGCCACCAGCTATAATACCGAGCTTAACTGACACTATCCCCTTTTGGCTGGCATATCGGTCTTGAGCTTTCAATTTGGATAAAATTTACAATATCCATTACTGGCTCTATGGAATTAAACAGATCAGACACATCAGCCAAGCGTTCTATCATCGTGCCTTCTTGGGCGAATAAGAGACGAAAAGCACGTCTCATATCGTGTATTGTCTCGCGTCCAAAGCCACGGCGTTTTAGACCCACAAGATTTAACCCTGCTAGCCGCGCCCTATCACCCATAACAGATCCATAGGGTATAACATCGTGTTCGACACCACTCATTCCTCCAACGATAGCATGCCTCCCAATACGAACGTATTGGTGAATAGCAGAAAGCCCACCTAATATAGCCCAGTCTCCAACACACACATGCCCTCCAAGTGTTGCGTTGTTTGCCAGTATAACATGGTCACCTAGCAAGCAATCATGTGCCACATGGGAGGCGACCATGAAGAGGCAATTGTCACCTACTTTTGTAAGCATACCACCGCCCTCTGTGCCAGGGTTCATGGTAACGTGCTCACGTATAACATTATTTGTTCCTATTTCTAACTTTGAAGACTCACCTGCATATTTCAGGTCTTGAGGAGGCATTCCAATGGAGGCAAATGGATATATTTTTGTATCTTCACCAATTCGAGTGTTCCCGCCAACTACAACGTGAGATACCAGATTAACTCCTGATAGAAGAGTAACGTTCTCTCCAACAGTGCAATATGGACCAATAATTACATCTTTTTCAACTTTAGCTGACTTATGAATTACTGCGGTAGGGTGTATATTTGTCATGTATCTTCCAAAATCATAGCAGAATATGTGGCTTGGGCGACAACCTCTTTATCAACGTCTACTTCTGCTTGAAATTTCCATACGTTTTTGCGTTGATGCTTTTTTTTCACGTTAACTAGTAGTTGATCACCCGGAAACACTGGTTTTCTGAAACGACACTCGTTAACAGACATAAAATAAACGAGTTTACCTGCCATTTTTTGCCCTAAAGTCCTAACAACCAACACTGCAGCTGTTTGTGCCATGGACTCAATAATCAAAACTCCCGGCATAACCGGACGACGAGGGAAATGTCCCTGAAAATACGACTCATTAATAGAGACATTCTTTAAACCCGTAGCGCTGACATCAGGTATTACATCGATGACTCTGTCAATCATGAGGAATGGGTACCTATGGGGAATGGCTTGAATGATTGCCTCGATATCCAAGCTCTCATACACTTCTTTTTGATTTTTGTTATTCATTGATACGTTTATCCTTATGTATCAGGCGGGACATTGCTATTGATTGTCTGTGCCAATCCTTAATGGGTACTGCAGGTGTGCCTCCCATAATCGCCCCAGGTGGAACATCTTTTATTACACCGCTCTGCCCGGCAATTCTAGCTCCAGTTCCAACCGAAAGATGCCCTACTATTCCCACCTGGCCGGCAACGAATACAAAATCGCCAATTTTTGAACTGCCTGATACTCCTGCTTGAGCTGCAATCACGCAGCCTCTACCTAATTCAACATTATGAGCAATTTGAACGAGGTTATCAATCCAACACCCGTTACCAATAATTGTATCGGGGCCACTTCCGCGATCAATGGTGGAGTTTGCTCCAATTTCAACATTGTCACCAATAATTACTCGACCCAATTGTGGAACTTTAATATGTCCCTCTATATCTGGATGAAAACCAAAACCGTCCTGTCCGATTTGAACTCCTGGGTAAATGTGAGCGTAATCACCAATTATACAATGGCTCAGAGTGGAATTGGATCTTATAACTACATGATTTCCTATTTTTACAGACGCTCCAATTACAACATTTGCAGAAATTAAACAATGTTTTCCAATGATTGCACCGTCCCCGATCACGGCGCCAGCCTCAATTCGACTAGATTTGTCAATAGTTACATCTTTTCCCACACTAGCAGAATGAGAAATGTCTGGTTCAGGTTGAATAACTGGATAAAAAACTCTTGCAGCTAACGCATAGGCTTTATACGGATCTTTTGAAATCAGTAACGCAGTTCTCGCGGGAGCTTTGCTTGCATATTTTGGTGATACGATACAAGCACCGGCGTCGGTATTTTTAAACTCTGAAATATATTTTGGGTTGTCCAAAAAACTGAGTTCCTCCTGACTTGCTGTATTTAATGGCCCAACATCCGTGACTGTACGGCCAGATATTTCAACATTATTTAAGTCTGCATTTATTAAATTAGCTAACTCTCCCAATGTAAATGGACCCATGCGAGAATAAAATCGATGATCAGCCATGGTAATATATCAATATCATTTGGACTCAAACTCTAAGGTTAAGTCAGGTAATTTATCATTAAGTCGCTTTAATACCTCTCTGGAAATATTCAAATTTTGATCAAAAAACAAGGTTTGTGATACTGGTATTATCAGAGAAATATTCCTCTCAGACGAAATATCTTTTAAAATTTGAGATACTTGACGTTGGATGATCTTTATACCTTTCGCATACGCTCTATCTAGTTCTCCTCGGCGTTCAGCAACTGTTCGTTGTACAGCTGCAACATCATTCTCGAAATCACTTCTGTGTTTTGCAAATGCCTCCGGAGAAAGTAAGGATTGTTGTTGTAAAAGCTCTCTTTCCCTCTCACGCAATAATTTTTCTTTTGCAGAAATTTCGGCTTGGTATTGATTTCGGCGAGCTTCTATCTGACTCTGAATTGATTTTGAAGCAAAGGACTCCTTTAGCACATACTGTCCTTGGACCACTGCAATAACAATCCCTGTTGTTTCTTGAGCTGCCAATCTTCCTGAATAGTTTAAGATGGACAGGAAAATCATAAGAGCGCTTATTACAAGATATATTTGAACTTTCAATTAAATACTCCGATAACAATTAATTTTTTACAATCTAGAATCTTCCACCGAAACTGAAGCGAAGTCTTTCTATTCGATCAAAACTTTCTTTCAAGAAAGGTACTGCATAGTCAACCCTAATCGGCCCCAAAGGTGATGCATAGGAAAAACCAACACCCACTGATGCTCGAGGAGTAACGTCTTCTAAAATTTCTGACGTTCCTTTCGTGTAGTTTCCATTGAAATTTGAACCAACATCGGAAAATATTGCTCCGCCTAAATCAAGGTCTTTAGTTATATTTAGGGGAATTGTTAGTTCAACTCCTGAAGTAAAAAAAGTGTTCCCGCCTAGAGCATCTCCAGTTACAGCATCCCTTGGTCCAACGCCACTGGACTCAAAACCTCTTAACTGGGCTCCTCCAACAAAGAATTTATCCGTAATTCTTACTTTATCCCCTAAGCCAGCCACGTACCCACCCGTGATACGGGAACCAAATACCCAATTAGAGTATATAGGTAAGTAATACGTTGAACCGATAGTTTGCTTTAGGAAGGTTACATCACCACCTACACCGGCGAAATCTTGCCCTAGCCGAATAGAGTACCCCTCGGTAGGTGAAAGTCGACTATCTCTCTTATCATATAAAATGTTTTGCCCAACTGAAGAAGTTACTGCAGCTCCCTTTTGTTCCTTGATTAGGCTAGATGCAGTGTCAGCAATTTGACTAACTTCGTCTCTACGTAGAGTGTAATTAACCCCGTGCCGAAGGTCCTCCATTAGAGAATAATTGGATCGTAAGACAGACCCTATACTATCTTTATCAAAAGAACTTTCATCTTGTAGATCAACACCTTTACGAAATATATCAAACCCTGCAGAAACATCCTTATCTAAGAAGTATGGTTCTGTAAAACTCATGTCAATTTCTTGACGTCGAGCGGAAAAGGATACTCCTAACTTTAACTCCTGCCCTCGTCCCAAAAGATTTTTTTCACGAATACCAGTTTCACCAATTAGTCCATCGGCAGATGAAATGCCAGCCCCAAAACTTAACTCTCCGGTTGAAGTTTCTTCAACCGCTACATTTAATACAGAGAGATCCTGACTGTCTCCTTGTTCAGTTTCAATATCAACGGTTTCAAATATCCCTAAGTCCCTAATTTTTTGCCTGGATCGTCGGATTTTTGCTGCATTAAATGCATCTCCTTCAAGAAGTCGAAATTCTCGTCTGATAACTTCTTCGCGAGTACGGACATTCCCATAAATATTTATACGTTGAACATAAACCCTGGGACCCTCATCAATTTCAAAATTAACATTTACAGTTTGTATTTCACGATTTCGATCAAGTCTTGATCTGATGTCTACGAAGGCATACCCAAGATCACCCACCGAATCAGTCAAAGTCTGTATGGTGTCTTCTACGTCGTCTGCATTATACCATTCTCCAGAATCAACAGTTAGAAGATGTAAAAGAGACTCTCCGTTAAGGTCAGGTAGATTACTCTTCACTGATAATTTTCCGAATCTATATCGTTTTCCTTCTTCAATGGTGAATGTTACATAAAAATCTTTTTTATCTCTCGTAAGTTCTGCAATAGCTGAAACAACTCGGAAATCAGCATATCCTTTAGACAGGTAAAATTTTCTTAGTAGTTCTCTATCAAATGTTAATCTTTCAGGATCATATGTGTCATCTGATGTCAAAATCCTCCACCAGGCTGATTCCCTAGTTCTAATTTGGTCTCGCAAATCTGAATCGTCGAAAGCTTTGTTTCCCACGAAACTAATGCGTCTTATTCCAGTTATAGGTCCTTCATCAATCTCAAATATCAAATCAACTCTATTTTGAGTCAATTGGATAACTTTAGGGTCTATGGTAACCGCAAATCTGCCACTTCTGCGGTAAATTTCTGCCAATCTCTGTACATCATTCTGCACCCTGGTTCGCGTATATACCACACGAGGTCTAAGCTGTATCTCGAGCGCTAGATTCTCATCTGTTATACGTTTATTGCCCTCAAATGCCACTCTATTAATAATAGGATTTTCCACAACACTTACTATGAGTGCCTGACCATCCCGGCGCATAGCAACATCAGCAAATAGACCAGTTGCAAATAAGGCTTTTAAAGAGCTATTTATTTGTTTTACGGAAAATATATCGCCTGATGAAATAGAAAGGTATGATTTCACCGTCTCCGTCTCTATCCTCTCATTTCCCTGCACTACGATTTTACCAATAATATCTTCCGCGTTTCCTACTTTGGGTAAAATTACTTCTGTAGTAATTATGATCAAGAGCATAAAGATACTCTGTCTGAGTTTTAATGGGGAAATAATACTCATAGCAACAAATTAAAAACCTGACCTATCTTTCGTCATGAGGCCAAACCAAAAATGTCCTTGCCTGTAACCCAAACCATTAGGCCAATAATTAAAATTAAGCCAATAGTTTGGCCTATATTTTGAATTTCAGGCTTTAAAGGCCGTCCTAAGATCGCTTCGAAAAAATTAAACAATAAATGACCTCCATCTAACACTGGTATAGGTACTAGGTTGATTAAACCCAAACTAATTGAAATAACTGCAAGAAAAAAAGCTAGACTGACAATTCCACCTGCAGCTACCTGACTTGACATAACTGCTATACGAATTGGCCCCCCCAAATCATCAGTAGACCTAGAGCCACTTATCATCTGTCCAACGGCCTTGCCTGAAGCACTGATTATAAAGCCAGTTTCTTTTAATGCCTGCCATATTGCTCTACCTGGTTCATGGGTAATATATGAAATCCCGGGCACACTAATGCCCAGCTGTGGCCTTTGAATGGAATTTCCAAAAGTATCTTGCGCATCAACCAAATTAGGCGTGACCTTTATGAATATTTCACTCTCCTTACGATTTACTAAAACTGCAAGTTCTTCTCCTAAATTCATTTGTACAATTGCTTGTATGTCTTCAAAACGAGACACTTTTTTTCCATTGATTTCTATAAATTCATCACCTGCGATAAATCCAGCGTTATTGGCTGCACTTCCTTCCAAAACATCACCAACTATGGGGGGGGTATACTGTTGTCCTACCGTTCCGAATAAAATTGCAAAAACTACTATTGCTAAAACAAAATTTGCAAGTGGCCCTGCAACCGCTACCGCTGACCTTTGCCCTACAGATTTATTTTGAAAGTGTCTAAGAGTTTCATCTTCGTCTAATTCCTTTGTTGTATCGTAATTTGTTTTTACACTGGCTGCATTAGTGTCTCCGACAAATTTTACGTATCCGCCGAGAGGCAATAAACTAAATTTCCAACGAGTACCATGACGATCATTAATTCCAAATAATTCTGGGCCAAAACCAATTGAAAATACTTCGACACTAACTTTATTTATACGTGCGACTATGTAATGTCCTAACTCATGAAAAAATACCACTGGAGTAATTACGACCAAAAATGGCCATATGTAATTTAGCTTTTCTACAAGAATATCCATTTCGCTCACAATTTATATAATGGTGGTAATAATAAGTGATGGTCTGTCGGCAACATTAATAACTATCTTTAAGGTAAGACATTGTGCCGACATATAACAAATTTGTATTCACAGCGTAATGTCAAATCACCTTAAATTATTAATAATTTTGCAAATCAGTAAATTTGAGTCTAAGTACCCATAGAACAGTTTTCAAGGCTTCTGCTACAGCAGAAGTTGAATTTTTGTGTTATGACGCAAGAGTTCGAAATAAATCCTGTCGGCCCATTTCTGCACAATCTCTCAATTCTTTTTCATTACGAGTGGTACGACTAGCTAGCCGAGAATTATCACTAGGATATACCAATGTGATCCTTAACTTCTGATCAGGACTATCCGACTCTTGCAGTCTATTCATTGTTTTATTAAATAATTGGTCCTCATCTAGCAGAGCCTTTCTCAGAGCTACTGGATGAAAGATAAGTGCCAATAATCCAAACATTCTATTTAAGCCTGTTTTTTTATTTCTACGAAACATTGGAGTTCGAGTCGTAATCACAGTTATATCACTGCACCCTGATTGAATGGCTCTCATCAAGGGGATCGCGTCTGTAATTCCACCATCCACATATCCCGCGCCATTAATCTTAATCACTCGGCCATAGAAGAGTGGCAAAGCACTAGTTGCTCTAAGTACTTCATACAATAAATGGCCGCTATTATCTTTGGCTCTAATTTTCTTACTATCCATCTCAACAGTTTTAGCTGTTTTAAATTCTGTCAATAATATATGAAGCGTCGTTGATGACTCAATTACAGCCTGAACGTCTAATGGAAATTTAGAATGCATTAGCACTTTATCAACAAGATAATCTATATCGACAATTTTAGTTAATCTCCAATATCGAATGAACGGTGATTGCCTGTTAAGGTGTTCTGCGTAACCTGAAATAATTAGATGGCTTTGTCCTGCAAGTAGGTAAGCACCATTTATTGCGCCTGACGAGGAAGCATAAATATGAGAAAAGCTATCAGCCAACCCTAATTCAGCTAGAGCAGTCATCGCTCCAGCTGAATATATCCCACGCATACCGCCACCCTGAATAACGAGCGCTCGTTTATTATTGGCACTAGCTAATTGTTGCTCTGGTGGATTACTTAATTTCATTGCCGATAATAAAAATCACAAATGCTAGTATGGGTATGACAAGAATAATTCCATCCAGTCTATCTAAAGCTCCACCGTGACCGCGCAGCCACCTTCCCGTATCCTTTACATTAAAATGCCTTTTAACTTTGGACTCTAATAAATCACCTGTCTGGGATAGAACTGATAGGAGCAAACCAGCAATAATTGTTAAAAGCCAACCAAGATGATGGTCAATTAACTTAAAGTCAAAAAATAAATAGAGTATTAGGGTTCCAATAGTTGATCCACATATGATACCGGAAAGAGCACCTGACCATGTTTTCGAGGGGCTAACTTTAGCCGCTAGTAGCGGGCCTTTAAAAAGGTTTCCAAAAATATATGCTCCGACATCTGTTGCCCACACCACGGAAAATACCCAGTATATGGTATGAAGACCATTAGGGGAATAATTTCGAATCCAATTAATAGATATCATTGTTAAAATAAAAATAAATATACCGGTACAAACCCACATTACTTTATGGTTTTCTTTATTAGCCATTATCGCAATAAACAACGTACCGCCTGCTCCAACAAAAAACGCAAACTCAATGCCATATAGACAAAGAGTAAAAAAGGTTACTGTAACATGCAATATTGATATGCTTAGAGTTAATAAACATTGACGCTTACACGTCATTCTGATCCATTCAAACGACAAAACAGCCGTTAAAATAAATGAAATTAATCCAAAAAATAGACCCCCTAACTCTAATGCCGTCAAAGCTACACACGCTAATACAAGCGCGGTCACCAAACGTGTCCTAAACGACTCCCAAAAACCTTTTTTAGTTGCTGCTGCCACCGTATCGGCGTTCACGACGTTGGTATTCTTGAATAGCTTTTTCTAAATGTTCCCGTGTAAAATCAGGCCATAACAATGGTAAAAAAACGAACTCAGTATATGCTGATTGCCATAAAAGAAAGTTACTTATACGTTTTTCTCCACTTGTACGAATAAGTAAATCCGGGTCAGGCAATTTGTGCGATTGCAAATAGCTCTCAAAAAGTGCCTCTGTTAGCTCATCCGTTCTAACTGTTCCATTCCTTACGGATTCAGCAAAGGATTTAACAGCCTCCAGTATCTCTTGTCTCCCACCATAATTAAGCGCTACCGTGAATGTTAGACCCGTATTATCTTTAGTATTCTCTTCTGATTCTAAAATTAGTTTTCGTATGTCGTTGTCGAGTCTCGAACGGTTACCTATAAACCTCATTCGGACACCCTCACGGCCCAAGTTGCTTAACTCCCTACGGATATACAGCCTAAAAAGACCCATAATATAATCAACCTCACTTGCGGGTCGTTTCCAGTTTTCTGATGAAAATGCATATATAGTAAGGTAGGAAATTCCCATATCGCTACAGCTTCTCACTGTAGCTCGAACTGCTTCAGCTCCCTGTTTATGGCCTGCAATGCGCGGTAAACCGCGAGCACGAGCCCATCTGCCGTTGCCATCCATTATTATCGCAACGTGCTGGGGTACGGCATCATCGGAGTCAAATGACTCAGTTATTGAAACCTCCTTAGACCTGGAGGATTTCTCTTTCCTTATCCTCATGAGCTTCAGTTATCTTAGTTATTAAATTATCTGTTATATCCTGTATCTCAGTAGACCAAAGTTTAGCGTCATCCTCACTTAATTGTCCTGACTTCTCTAACCTTTTTAACTTGTCCATTCCATCTCGACGTACATTCCGGACAGAAACTTTAGCTTGCTCAGAGTATTTACCCGCAATTTTAGCTAATTCTAACCGCCTTTCCTCCGTTAATTCTGGAATTGGTATACGTATATTCTGACCATCTATAACGGGATTAAGGCCTAACTCTGAGCTTCGTATGGCTTTTTCAACTGAAGCAACCTGAGACTTATCCCAAACCTGTATACTTATCAGTCTAGGTTCAGGGACATTAATTGTAGAAACTTGGTTCAATGGCATTTCTGAACCATACGCCTCAATCATTAATGGTTCAACTAGGCTAGCAGAAGCTCTACCCGTTCTTAAGCCTGAATATTCTTGCCTCAAAACTTGAAGCGCACC
>CAYRUX010000063.1:0-4980 GCA_964427515.1 uncultured Rhizobiaceae bacterium | reverse complement strand
GGGCTTATTGAACCATTGGGGGCAGCTTGGGCCAGCAGAAATAGTAGGTAAGAAACGTCATACATTTTTATTGACTCGTTGGCGTGCTCAAAAATTAGGACTACCTTTTCGGGCCCCACCCCGGCATCCATTCAATCCACTTACGTTATTACGCCTAGCACTTGCCCTTAACTCAGACCAGAAGGCGATTAATGTAATCTTTGAGCATGTCTGGGCAAAGGGGTTGGATGGCCAAGACCCCGAAGTTTTGCAGTGTCTTGGCGAAACATTGAACGTATCCGATCTTGCAAGCGTGACTAGTACTAATTCTGTAAAAGAAGCTTTAAGAACAAATACCGAGCAAGCTATAGAGATGGGAATTTATGGCGTGCCAAGTTTCTTGATATTTGATCAAATATTTTGGGGTGATGACATGTTTGCTTTCATGCTTGAGTGGTTGGATGACCCATCTTTATTAGACGATCCTGAGGTAAATCGCATTATGTCATTACCTTCAGCTGCTGAACGCAAAATAAGTAAAAGAGCTGCAAATGTTTGATCTTTATACGGCTCCAACTCCTAATGGCTGGAAAGTGGCGATGACATTAGAGGAACTTGATCTAGAATATAGTGTACATGTAATTGACCTTGAAGCGGGAGAGCAGCATAGGTCCGATTTCATTAAATTAAATCTGAATGGTCGTATTCCGGTAATAGTTGATTTGAGTGCAAGTGGACTGACGATATTTGACAGTAATGCTATATTATTTTATTTGGCCGAAAAATCAGGGCATTTACTCCCAGTTAAAGGTGCTGCACGCCAAGATGTTATACAGTGGTTAATGTTTCAGGCGAGTGGCATTGGACCAATGCAGGGGCAAGCTGTAGTTTTTGAGCGTTATTTTCCGGAGGATATTCCAGCTGCAAAAAAACGCTATCACAATGAAACACGCAGACTCTATGAAGTATTGAATGCTCGTCTCGATCAACGAGAGTGGCTTGCTGGGGATTTTTCAATTGCAGATATTTCTAACTGGTCGTGGATTCGTAGCCACAAGTGGGCACGTGTTACAACTGAGGGATTAACACACCTCGAACGATGGATGGAACAACTACGTGGCCGACCAGCTTGTGAGCGCGGTTTGAATATTCCTCCTTCATCAGGCCGGGCCGATAGTGCAAAAGCGCTGGGTAGCGCAATGACTACAACTTAATGTAGATATGGCAAGTTGCTGGTAACGATTGAATTTTTGTGTTTTGAAGAATTAACATAATGCCCAATGGTTTCAAAAACATCCAAAGTGAACATAATATTTAGTTTTTCGCGTAGTGCCGATGGTAATCAAAGTAGATTATAGATCTATTTTAGTTTCTGATCCGTAACATACGTTACGTTCCTCGTTCCTTTTTCGATTTTAAATCTATAGTCGTGTTATCAAAATCTGAGAAATGGCTGGACGATATTATATGGGTTTACTGTATCGAAGGATAGAGACGTAGTGGTGCCGTCATCTCAAGTGATCAATAGTGACTAAAACTTAATGAGTAGAGTTTCCAAATATGAGTTAATACCTCCTGCCGCTTGGTGGTTAGGAGGTATGGGTCTAATTGGTGCACCATAGTTTCTGTTATGTGGGCATTTTACTTAGCTGACGCCGCAAGAGAAGCTCTATTATTCTATAGCGCTGTTATATTTTATCCTTTCTAGGCGGAGTTCAGTGGGGGTTTGGCGTGAAAGGAAATGGTGCTGTTTTTGCCATTAAACTTCCGTTACGTAGATTTTGGTTAACCACAGTGCCTGCAGTCATAGGTTGGTTATGTCTTCTTCTTCCAACCGGAGCCTCTGCCCTAACTTTTGTGATGGCATTTATTGTAACATTCATAATTGATGTTATTAAAGTAAGGGATGGGGAGGTGCCATATTGGTATCCCAAATTACGATGGCCGTTTACCGTTATCGTAATATTTTGCCTCGTTTTGTCGGCACTCTTTTAATTATCAAAGTGGTCTCGTTGGCCGAATAATATGAGATGATAATTCAAGAGCAGGTAGACGTTGGACAAAAATATGAGATTGACCGCATCATTATATAAGGGAAAGACTGTCGTTTTGTTTGATGGATCGTGCCCTCTTTGTACCCCAGAGATCCAATTATACAGAAACAATGTTTTCTCGGATAAACTATGTTTCATCGATATATCCGATCAAAATGTTGTCCTTTCTTCACGCATTAATCGTACGGTGGCGTTGTCTCGCTTTCACGTTGTATCCCCAGATGGTCAGGTACTTTCAGGAGTGAGTGGTTTTATAGAAGTTTGGCGGCACTTGAGAGGTTGGCGTTGGTTGGCTAAGATTGCATTGATAGCAGGGATGCTGCCAATATTGGAAGTCGCCTACACTTCGTTTCTTACAGTCCGGCCACTAATTGTAAAATTTATTTTACAAGTGCGTTGGCACAAAAATGAAAAATATATGCACAAATAGTTATCGCAATTTGATATGTCATTTACTCTGTTACGGTCACCCTATTTAGTTTCAGGTATGCGCATCTTTCTCATATCCCTAACTCTGATTTGTTTGTGTGCTCAATTATACCCACCGGCTTTTTCAAAGGGTCAGATATTTGAGACTGAGCATTATGATGTGGTGGTTGAGGTGATAGCAGATAAATTAAATCATCCATGGGGGTTAGGGTTTCTTCCAGACGGTACATTGTTAGTTACTGAGCGTTCGGGTAAATTGAAGCTGCTTTTGAGTAATGGTGAACAGCGTTTTGTTTCCGGTGTTCCAAAGGTATGGCATAGGGGGCAGGGCGGATTACTAGATATTTCTATTGACCCGAATTTTAAAAAAAATAGAACTATCTATTTGAGTTATTCCAAGCCTTCTGAAGATAATCTTGCTGCGGGGACAGCCATAGCTTCTGGTAGGCTTGAAAACTCCCAAAACCCTCGATTAGAAAATGTAAAAGTTATATTTTTCCAAAATAAAACAACTGATAGTGAATATCATTTTGGTTCTAGAATTGTCATTTCTCCCGACAGGATTATCTACCTTACCATCGGAGATAGGGGTGATGCAAAAAGGGCGCAGGATCCCTTTGATTATGCCGGATCTGTAATTCGAATTAAATTAGATGGATCGGTGCCCAGGGATAACCCGTACCCTGCTGGAGTAAAAGCTTTTCCCGAGATCTGGTCCATAGGTCACCGAAATCCGCAGGGCGCATTTTGGAATCCTTTAACCAATACGTTATGGACTATCTCTCATGGAGCTATGGGAGGGGATGAAATTAACATACCCAAGTTTGGTAGAAACTATGGTTGGCCAACAATTTCTTATGGCAAACATTATTCAGGTAAAATGATTGGGGAAGGCACACATAAGGAAGGGTTGGAGCAACCTATCTATTACTGGGATCCATCCATAGCGCCTTCGGGTGCCGCGTATTATCAGGGTGATGTATTTCCAGCGTGGAAGGGTCATATATTTGTCGGTGCACTTAAGTTTGAGTTGATTAGTCGCCTTGAGTTAGAAGAGGATAAAGTAATTAGCGAAGAAAGATTATTTGAAGGAAGATTTGGGAGAATTAGAGATGTTCGAGAGGGGCCAGATGGATACTTATATTTTTTAACCGACGAATCTTCAGGCCAATTACTTCGTGTTCGCCCGAAACACTAAGCTTATTTAGTGAAAATTTCCATCAAGATAAGATTTTAGGTGAGTACTAATAAAACGTGCGTCATCTCCAACACCGTCTAGTAACGCAGATTTACGGCGGCGTAGGAATTGTAAGCCCAAAATGTACATTCCAGGAGCAGATTCGACATTACCACCTTCATGTTTAACCTGCCCCTTTTTGTCAAAGACAGGAATCCTAAGCCAGGAATAATCCGGCCGATATCCTGTAGCCCAAACAATTCCCTTAATATTTCCATTGTGGAGATTCACGCTTAGTGGTGGTGATGCTTGTATATTCGTCGGGCTAAATCTATGCGGTGGGCCAACTTTGTGATTGAGGTCATTTTTGTTCGCCCAAATATCAATTGTATTTAACAACCGGTTCATTTTCAGATCTGACAACCTACACTGATTGTGTAAAGATCCAGAAAATTGTGCATGACCATTAATGATACCGACAAAGGAACCAACAAGTTTTACACCGATTTTCGTGAGAGCATTAAGGTCAAGTGTCTTACGCTCAAAAGTTCCAGTTAGTTGCAAGGAGGGCATTCCACGAGCTCGAACAATATCCTCTACCTCGTCATAACTCTCATCAAGTATACCTGCGACGTCCATCCACCAATACAAATCCTGTCCTCTATAGATACGTGGCGCCCGAATATGTTCTCCGACGGAAAGGATTACCTGCCGTCCTGAGAGATGAATTTCTTCGGCAAGCTGCGTACCTGTCGCGGAGGCACCGACCACTAGTATACCCCCGTCTGGAAGTTGATTCGGATTACGATATTGGATTGAGTCCAAAGTCATAATTTGTGTTGGTACAATCTCACAAATACGGGGTACATGGGCAATATTACAAGCACCTGAAGCGACCACCAATGTTCGGCAATGCCAGTCGCCTTGATTTGTTACTATGCGATAACCTGACTGATATCTTTGTGCAGACTTAACGGTTGTATTGGTTTCAATAGGGGCCGAAAATTTTTTAGCGTATTGCTCCAGAAAATAAACAAGTTCTGATACTCTCTGATAACCATGAATGTCCTTACCTTCATACTCATACCCAGGTAAGCGACTCTGCCAGTTTGGAGTCAATAAACGTAAGGAATCCCATCTTTCTGTACGCCAGGTATTGGCGATCTCGCCACGTTCAAGCACAACATGATCTATCGATCTTTCACTCAGGCACCGGCTCATCGCCAATCCGGCTTGACCGCCCCCAATGATGACTGTAGTCGTGGTACGAACCGAATCTACTCCTAAGAATGAACTGGGTCTAGCTGTTGACCTCGACTAATACGTTCGTTGGGTTCGTCA
>CAYRUX010000062.1:0-5375 GCA_964427515.1 uncultured Rhizobiaceae bacterium | reverse complement strand
GTCCACCCAACCAGCTGATCAGTTACACCTGCCATGGCGGAAACCACCACAGCAACTTTATTACCATTATCAATTTCAGTCTTCACTCTACGAGCGACTCTGCGAATCGGCCCCAAATGAGATACCGAAGTTCCACCAAATTTTTGTACAATCAAACCCATTATATTCACGCTTAAGCCCGTTACTAGGCATGTCCATTTAATATAAATTAACGAGGGATATTAATACATACTGTGTTAAAATCTTATGAGCAAGCTTATGGAGTTATCGTGTTAAAGAAAAATGGACGGCCAAAGTCTTATAATTGCCTAGATTCGGAGGAAATTTCGAAATTTGCACCTTTGGCTCAAAAATGGTGGGAACCTTCCGGCCCTTTCCAAGCTCTACATGCTATTAACGTACCTCGTGTTAAATACATTAGAGACAACCTTTACCGCTCTTTCAAAATTGACCCTCATAAAAATAAGCCTCTATCAGAAATTAGCATAATAGATGTCGGATGTGGGGGCGGTTTAACTGCCGAACCTTTGGCGAGACTTGGTGCAAAAGTTACAGCAATTGATGCAGAGAAAGACACCATTAAAGCTGCCAAATTTCATGCTTCTAAGTCAGAGCTATCTATTGACTATAGACATACGAAAGTAGAGCACCTCCTCTCTTCGAAGGAACAGTTCGACTGTGTAATAGCTTTAGAAATTATCGAGCATATTAACGATCTAAATCCCTTTCTTGAAAGCCTATGTAAGTTACTGCTCCCAGATGGAGTTATTTTTATTTCCACTTTAAATAGAACGTTATCTTCATATCTTTTAGGTATAGTTTTTGCTGAACGAATTCTGCGTTGGGTTCCGAACGGTATGCATGATTGGTCAAGATTTGTTCGACCATCGGAACTGATATATCCTCTTCGGTACCATGAAGTACATGTCAAAGATGTTAGTGGATTAAGCTACAATCCATTAAGTGGGGATTGGTTTCTAAGTAAAAAACTTAAAGTAAATTATATTACATTCGGTGTAAGAAAATCCACTATCTAATGATACCGCGAAAAAGTGAAGGCAGCTGCTAGGCTCAAGTTTATTAGGCGTATACAGCAACTTCAGAAACCAAAATTTCAGGAATCATGTCTTGGCAACCAAGGCATCTGTGTTACATCAATCCCCTCTTCTCTCAACTCGTCAGTTTCTTCCTTTGTTGCATCACCATAGATATTATGATTTTCCACCTCGCCGTGATGAATCTTTCGAGCTTCTTCCGGAAACTTTTCGCCTACATAATCGAAATTTTTCTCTATTACATCACGCATTTTGCGAAGTGTTTTTATTGCCTCACCTACTTGTTCCGGGGTTGGCCCCTCTGAATTTAACTTGCCAGCGCTAGTTTTTACAGGGCTATCACTTCTTCTTCTTCCTCTTACTCTTCCGGTAGCAGCAGAAATATTCGGCGCCATTGGGGCTTTTTCCACAGAGGTATCACCACAAACCGGGCATTGCACCTCCTTATTCACTGCCTGATTCTCAAAAGCTTCCGAGTCTGAAAACCATGCCTCAAATATATGATCCTGAGAACATTTGATATCGAAGACAATCATCGTAATTCTCTCAGCGCTATCCTATTATTATACATAACAATATCAATATTAAGTAATTTACACGGACTAATTCAAGCGGTCGACAATATTTAGCATGATAAATTAGATGATACACTGTGGCAAACAAGCTTACAAATCGCCCCCTTCAAACTGGGTGGATCGTTTCGCTGATAAAATTTAACCTAATGGTACTGTACTAGATCTCGCTTGTGGCAGTGGACGACATACCGATTTCTTTTTACAGCGTGGACATCACGTTACCGCCACTGACATAAACACTTCCAAAGTCGAGGGCAATTATGACACAAATAAACTTATAATTATCCAATCAGACCTTGAAAAATTACCATGGCCATTCTCTCAAAATGCTTTTTCAGCGATTGTTGTAATAAATTACCTTTATCGTCCACTTTTCCCTAAAATTGTATCATCTCTAAAACCTAACGGTTTACTCATTTATGAAACATTTGCAAAAGGAAACGAAAAATTCGGGCGCCCGAAAAACCCAGAATACCTTTTGAAGCCAGGTGAGCTTTTATCAGGTAGTTTTTCTAACTTGAAAATTCTTGCGTTTGAAGATTTAGTAGTTACAGAGCCGAAATTAGCTGCGGTACAGCGTGTTTGTGCCAAAAACATTCCATAATTACTAGATGCTACATTATTTAGTTCTTAATCTTCATTACTAATTTTAACACAAAATTCCATATCATGCTGCAATGCTGGAATTGCAGAACGAGCTTTTTCTACCTGTGTTAGATCAATTTGAGCGGTTACGAAACATACACCTTCGCCGCCATCCGCAAGCACATCTCCCCACGGATCAACCACCAAAGAATGACCGTAAGTTGTTCGACCTCCCGAATGTTCTCCCCACATACACGGTGATATAATAAAAGAAGCGCATTCAATGGCTCGGGCACGATTAAGAATATGCCAAGCTTTCTCGCCTGTTGCCCGAGTAAATGCGGCGGGAACAACTATAATTTTTGCACCTCGTTGAGCCAAAGTGCGGAATAGTTGCGGAAAGCGTAAATCGTAACAAACACTCATTCCCAATTTCCCCCATGGGGTCTCCGCCAAGATTGCACTGTTTCCCGGGCAAAATGTTTCAGACTCTCTGTATATCTCACCATTTGGCAGATCCACATCAAACATATGTATCTTATTGTATTCAGCTACTACGACCCCACCACTATTTAATAAAACAGAGCAATTTGACACCCTACCGTCGTTAGCCAACGTACTAACTGATCCTGCCAGGATCCAAATACCACTTTCCTTAGCGATTTGCGCAAAGGCTTGAATCGCGGGGTGCTCAAGCACTTGACTTGCAGAGTTTTTAACAATTTCTGGCCGATGATCCATAAGAGCAACATTTTCAGGTAAAGCAATAAATTCTGCTCCCGATTTTTGCGCTGCGCGAATTAAATCGCAAACGACCTTCAAATTTTCCCGCATGTTCTGACCGCTATTCGGTTGGATACATGCCACTTTTAAATTGACAATACCCATATCGTTTAACTCATTCTATCCCGAAAAGATTACTAAGTCCGCCAGATCTCTCTAGTTCAACCAACTCATCAGAACCTCCTATGGGATTTCCATCTATGAATATTTGTGGAACAGTAAAACCTCCCGAAAGTGATTCCATTTCACGTCTTTTATCTGGTTTTCCCATAACACCGATCTCTTTAAACGGTATATTTTTCTTTTCAAGCAATAGTTTTGCACGAAGACAGTAAGGACAAAACGGTGTGGAATAAATAACAACTTCAGGCACGCTAGCTCCGTATTTTACATTTTTGACCAATAACCAAAAATTGGTTACGCAGAAAGAATGGTTTAAAATAATATGTAATCTGTTTTTGCAGCAATGAATATTTTAGCTACTGCATTGTTTGATGCTAACATTTTTCATCTAATCCCTAAACATAAAAACTGAATTGCTGCTATATTATGTAAAAGCGACATCTTGCCGTCCAAGTTGCCTCGTGTAATATTAATAACTATGGTGGAAGGTTCGTCACCCAGCTTAAATAATTCCGTAGCTCCGTTTGATCGTATTCAACTGCGAAATAGAAGGAACCGCGTAGCCAATAATTTTTCAAGTCACGCTTTTCTTTTAGATGAGGTCGGCATTCAGCTAGCGGAGCGACTTAAAGACGTGAAGCGAAATTTTAGAACGGCCGTCGATCTAGGCTGCCATGACGGTCGCCTAACCGCTCTTTTCTCTGGAAATAATGGAATTGAGCATTTTCTGCAGTGCGATCTCTCCGAATCAATGCTAGCGAAGGCGTCAGGGCCGTATAAACTGATTGTGGATGAGGAATGGTTGCCATTTGCACCAGAAAGCATTGATCTAGTAATAAGTGCGCTTAATCTTCATTGGGTTAATGATTTGCCAGGAACTCTCATTCAAATTCAAAGAGCCCTACGTCCTGACGGTCTTTTAAGCGCTGCTATTTTTGGAGGTAATAGTCTAACTGAATTAAGACAAGCACTCATCAAAGCTGAGAGCGAAATAGAAGGGGGCATAAGCCCTAGAATTGCACCTTTCATAGAGATTCAAGACTTAGGCGCACTCCTCCTGCGCGCAGGTTTTAATCTTCCAGTTATAGATACTGACACTATTACTGTAACCTACCCAGATGCTTTAAAACTTATGAAAGAAATCAAGGGAATGGGCGAAAGTAATATCCTTAAACAAAGACAGAGAAATTTAAAAAGTCGAGCTTTATTGGCTGCTACAGCCAAGTACTATCAAAAAATGTTTGAAGATTCAAACGGTCGTATACCCGCTACCTTTGAAATATTATATTTTGCCGGATGGAAGCCACACGAGAGCCAACAAAAACCCCTAAAACCTGGCACTGCACAAATAAGTTTAACTGAGGTATTAGACCCCACAAATTGAAACATATACAAATTATATTACTTGCATAGACATCCACAAATAAAACGCAATCAACCCTTTGCACGCAGTCTTATAGCTATAATAAGTCTCTTATGGCTGCAACCAAGGGAATGTCGGCTGGAGGCATTGGGAACTCTTTTAATTTAAGCCCATTTATCCATTTTAATTCCTGACCCTCAACGCCGCGAGGAGTACCGTTCCAGACCCGACAAACATATAACAGCAAAACTAAATGAAAATCTGCATAATCATGCGAAGAGAAACTAACTGGAGCTAAACAGCTTTCATCTACACTGATATCTAATTCTTCTTTTAGCTCACGTATTACAGCTTCTTTGGGAATCTCACCCTTTTCAATTTTACCTCCGGGAAATTCCCAAAGATCTTCTAGATGTTTCCCCTTCGGTCGTTTAGTCAGCAAAACCCTACCATCTAAATCTACTAAGGCAACAGCGCCAACTAAGCGTAAATTTAACATCTTCCTTCCTTAAGATCTGTAGTCAGTATTGATTTCAACATATCTATGCGTTAGATCGCAGCCCCACACTTTGGCCTCTGCATCTCCAACAGATAAATTGATCTCAATTTCAATGTCTTTATTTTTCATGAGCCTAGCAATTGCCTCTTCATTATAACCCCGAGCCCGTTTCCCATTGCGAGCAACAATATAGCCACACATTCTTATGGTTATATGATTCTGATTTATTTTTTCTCCTGACCGACCAACGGCCATAACCAATCTTCCCCAGTTTGGGTCCTCTCCAGCAATAGCAGTTTTTACGAGCGGTGAATTCAAAACCACTAAGCCAACACGCCTAGCAGACCCCTCAGACCAAGCTCCAGTAATTTAGAAAGTAATAAATTTAGTTG
>CAYRUX010000061.1:0-2695 GCA_964427515.1 uncultured Rhizobiaceae bacterium | reverse complement strand
ATATTTAACAAACCCAGCGTGCCGGCTACTGCGCACAGAGCATCAATATCTTCCTCCATACAATCGCCAACAAATACTAGTGCACTCAAGGTTCTTGACTCTCCCTCTTTAACTGCATGTTTTAATACCTTTTGAATTTGCGTATGCCCACCCAAGCATTTTACGCCACTCATCTGTCTGACTAGAGATTGAGAATTATTAAGCCATTTTGAAGCGTGAAATTCTCTGAACCCCCTATAGTATGCGAGCTGCACAGACAGTCCGCCAAGTAATGCTGTAGATTCGAACATTTCGCCCTGAATTGCACAAGCCCGATCCCAAGTCATCTCTCTACTGGCAGTAGCATCCATAGCAAAAAGCAACCGTCCAGTTGTTTGCAAAGACCCTCTACTTGCTGAAACCTTTCTAATAAAATTATCAATTTCATTCTGAGTTGAATTTTTTTGAGTTAATAAGGATTTTTTATCTTGTGGCATTATTTGGTTCTCTATTGTAATTCATGTTTTCAGTAAGGAAATGATAAAAACAACTGATGCTCGGCTTAAAGTTCAAATCCTTAGAGTTTATAATAAACCAAGTTGTCGCAACTCATCTAACATTTCACTTGGTATATCCTCATAACTTTGCACGCCAATTGCCAAATCTTTGGGTACAGTATCATTATAAAAATAGCGCCAACCCTGATGTGGTCGACGTCGAGTTGGCACTGTCAAAACCAAGGATGGGTCAAGGACCAAAGCACATTTATCTCTGGTTGCTTTGCCGTCGTTTACCACTCTAAAGTCTAAAATAAGCTGCCTTGCCCTGATAAAGTTTCTTACAACCCAATATATTGAACCACCATCCAAGATTTCATCAGCCTTCTTCGGCATAAAACGAGTAACATGGTACAACTCACCATTTTTAATAATTCTTTGTTGCTGTATATTCCTCAGGTGTGTAACGTTTTCCACCCCAACGGCCAACTTAAGTAAATGAATAGCCATTAAATATTGCCTGTTTACATCCAAACCCTAACACTATTGCCAATCAGGTTTTCTTTTTTCTAGGAACGCTGCCATGCCCTCTTGAGCCTCATTTGAACAGCGAATCTCTGCAATTCCTTTAGACAGTCTCGACATTAAATCCTCATCAAAGCGACTACTTTTTACCTTATTAATAAGATCCTTGGTTTTTGCCAATGCTATGGGGCCGCCCTTTAAAAGCTTTTTTACCAAGATTTCTCCACTTTCACTCAATGCAGTATCAGGAACTACCATTTGCACTAAACCAATCTGTTGGGCTGTCTCAGCGTTAAACCGTTCTGCAGTTAAGAAATAACGACGGGCATTACGTTCGCCTATAGCGTTTATTACAAATGGGCTAATAACAGATGGCATTAGGCCTAACCTTACTTCAGTAATTGCGAAAATAGCACTGTTAACAGAAATTGCTATATCACAGGAGCAGATCAAACCGAGACCTCCAGCAAACGCATCACCCTGTACTAGTGCTATGGTAGGCTTTGATGATGATGTAAACATCATTAACAATTCAGCTAAAGCGTTCGCATCTCGGAGGTTTTCAGCTTCATTATACGTTGCCATGCGCTTCATCCAATTCAGATCTGCCCCTGAACAAAATGAAGGCCCATTCCCAGTTAAAACAATAACCCTAATACTATCATCATTATTCAGAATACTGAGTTTTTGAGCCAAGCCGCTTATAAGCTTGTCATCGATAGCGTTATGCACATCTGGTCTGTTTAAAGTTATTTTTGCAACACCAGCATCATCTACGTCCAATATAAAATTATTTTCATCCATATTATTACATTCTAAATGTACCAAAAGTTGATGATTTTATGGGAATGCCAGTTGCAATTCGTAAACTACGGCCAAGAACTTTTCTAGTATTTAACGGATCAATTATTCCATCATCCCATAGCCGAGCAGAAGAATAATATGGTTTTCCCTGTTCTTCATATCTATCAAGAATTGGTTTCTTAAACTCCGCCTCTGCTTCGAATGACCATTCTATTTCGTCTTGTTCGCATCGGTCTCTCCGAACCCTAGCTAATACGCTAGCTGCTTGCTCTCCACCCATTACGGAAATTCTTGCATTTGGCCACATCCACAAAAAATTTGGGTCATAAGCCCTGCCACACATACCATAATTACCAGCGCCAAAACTGCCTCCAATAATCACTGTAAGTTTTGGGACTGAAGCGCAAGAAACCGCCATTACAAGTTTTGCGCCATCCTTAGCTATCCCCCCATGCTCATAACGTTTTCCAACCATAAACCCCACTATATTCTGCAAAAATAACAATGGAATTTTCCTTTGGCAGCATAATTCTATAAAGTGAGTGCCCTTGAGAGCTGACTCAGAAAATAGAATTCCGTTGTTGCCTAGAATGCCAACCAATTGACCTTCAATACGCGCAAATCCTGTCACTAATGTCTTTCCGTATCTGGCCTTAAATTCGTCAAATTCGCTACCATCCACAATACGTGCAATAACCTCCTTGACATCAAACATTTTACGAAGTGTCGTTGGTACAATGCCATACAACTCATCCATTTGATATTCAGGGGGTAAAATATCAGAACCAACTAAGGAAGACTGATCATGTGTATCAAGCCTATTAACTATACTTCTGGATCGTGTTAGCGCTTCCTTTTAGTCACTTGCTAAATAATCGTCCACCCCAGAT
>CAYRUX010000060.1:0-1697 GCA_964427515.1 uncultured Rhizobiaceae bacterium | reverse complement strand
TAATACCCCATGTGCTGCTTGATGTTGAGGGCCAAAATTTAATGTAAGATTTTTAATTTGACGTTCAGTCATGCTTCCTCGCTATCGGAATCGCTAGCTTTTTCATCTCCCGGCAGCACATAGTCAGGCCCTTCCCAGGGGCTTTCAAAATCAAACTTCCTAAATTCCTGAGTTAATTTGACTGGTTCATAAACAACGCGTTTTTGTTCATCATCGTATCTAAGCTCCACGTAACCAGTTAATGGAAAATCTTTTCTTAAGGGATGTCCCTGAAATCCATAATCTGTTAATAATCTTCTTAGATCAGGGTGATTGGTAAAATATATTCCAAATAAATCCCATACCTCTCTTTCAAACCATGAGGCAGTACTAAATTGTTTTGTTATTGATGGAACCGCGCTCCCCTCTTCAACTAATATTTTTAATCTTATTCTAAAGTTATTCGTTATACTTAGAAGGTGGTATACGATTTCGAACCTAGGGTCGCGTTCAGGAAAGTCAACACCACAGATATCTACAAGCATTTCAAAACGACAAGCTGAATCATCCCGTAGAAAAGATATAACACGTTCAAGAGTACCTACATGCACGTATAGTGTTAACTCATTTTCATCAAGATGGGATGATTTGAGGTAATCACCTAAAACCGTGTTAAGGTGAGAATAAAGCTCTTTTAACGTCGCGTTATCCATTTTTTTTCTTCTATCTGGAGATGGTTCCGGTTCTACGGATTTTACGTTGAAGTTGCATTATTCCGTAGAGCAATGCTTCTGCTGTTGGCGGGCATCCTGGTACATAAACATCAACAGGTACGATCCTATCGCAGCCACGAACAACAGAGTAAGAATAATGATAATAACCGCCGCCATTTGCACAACTGCCCATTGAAATTACATATCTAGGTTCTGGCATTTGGTCGTAAACTTTTCTAAACGCTGGCGCCATTTTATTACATAATGTTCCTGCAACTATCATTACGTCAGATTGTCTTGGACTTGCTCTTGGGATCATTCCCAAGCGATCAATATCATAGCGAGCGGCAATAACCTGCATGAATTCGACGCCACAGCAAGCTAGGCCAAAGCTCATAGGCCAAAGAGAACCTGTTCGTGCCCAATTTATAAGCTTATCCAATTTAGTTACCAAAAATCCTTTATCAGAAAGCTGGTCGCTAAGATCTATAGAAGTGGCAGTATTTAAAGAGTTGTCAGGTCGCACTATGCTCTTATTATTTTTTGATATATTATTATTTAATCCCATTCGAGCGCACCTTTTTTCCATTCATATATAAAACCAATTGTTAATATACCTAAGAACACCATCATTGACCAAAATCCATAAAGCCCTATATCCTTGAATGAAACAGCCCAAGGGAAAAGAAATGCCACTTCTAAATCAAATATAATAAAGAGAATGGCCACCAGATAGAATCTAACATCAAACCTCCCCCTAGCATCGTCAAACGCATCAAACCCACATTCGTAGGATGATACTTTGTCTGGGGCTGGATTTTGGGGAGCCGCAATATAAGAGGCTGCAACTGCACCTACTGCAATTACTGCCGCTATCCCCAGAAAAATCAGTATTGGGAGGTATTCCAATAAAAATGACTGGGACGCGATCATATCTAAGTCTTGATTTCCAATAAAAATACCATAGTGCCAATCCTTTAGCTCTAACTCAAATACCGTAACTGA
>CAYRUX010000059.1:0-3276 GCA_964427515.1 uncultured Rhizobiaceae bacterium | reverse complement strand
TGGGCTATTAACAACCTCATCTCTATCTTTCTTCCTGCGGGTTTTTATTACACAACTTTAATGGGGCCAAAAAGTTTCTGGCCTTTATATCAGAAAATTATTCGCCGTGGGGCTGGTTTGGGAACGGCTCCGCCCCTTCCTGACCAAAATTTGTATGATAAGGTTCATAAACATTGCGATGTCTTGGTATTGGGTGGAGGGATGTCAGGAATTGCTGCAGCACTTGAAGCAGGTCGTTCTGGTGCGCGAGTAATCTTAGTTGACGAACAGAATGAGCTCGGTGGGTCTATGCTTGGCATCGACAACAAAGTTGAAACTTTCCCTGGAGCTTCCTGGCTTTCAGAAGCAGCTAAAGAACTCAAAACTATTAAGGACACTCAGGTGTTAACTCGCACAACAGCATTTGGGTACTATGATCATAATTACATATTAATGGTGGAACGCTTAAATGAGCATGCAGGTTCTCCTCAGGGCACAATAAGACAGCGGTTGTGGAAGGTTCGGGCTCGTAAAGTAATTGTAGCTACGGGTGCTATCGAGCGACCAATGGTTTTTTCTAACAATGATCGACCAGGGGTTATGCTAGCTAGTGCCGTTCGGGTGTATATAAACCGTTTTGCTGTATGCTGTGGAAAACGTGCGGTAATTTATACTAATAATGACGGCGCATACAGTACGGCGATAGACTTGTTGCGGGCGGGTGTGAAAGTAGAAGCGGTGGTAGATCAGCGCGTCGAACCTACCGGAGAGCTGACAAATATTGTTCGTGAACTTGGTGTCAAGATATTTTCGCGGCATTGTGTGGTATCTGCTTTAGGTCGAAATCGTTTAAATGCTATTAAAATATCAGAAATAAATGAAACGGGTGACGGTTATGGGAATGATGTTAGTCGCCTTCGGTGCGATCTATTATGCGTTTCGGGTGGCTGGAATCCAACAATTCATATGTATTCGCAGTCTGGTGGCACGCTACGATATGATAATGAAAAAACATGTTTTGTGCCAGATACCGCTACCCAGGAGATATCTGTCGTGGGTTCAGCGAACGGCACTTTTTCATCAAAAAATTGCATAGCCGAGGGTATCAACGCCGGTCGTTCTGTATCACGGGAATTTGGGCTGTCCGATGCAGGGTTATCAGAAACAGTGTCAGTAGATGTATCAGATGAGGAAGGGATAGAAGCGATTTGGCGCCTTCCTGAAATTTATAAGGGTGAGAAATCTTTTGTTGATTTGCATAATGATGTTGCTGTATCTGACATTGAACTGGCTGTTCGAGAAGGATACACAGGAATTGAGCACTTAAAACGATACACTACTGCTGGTATGGGCCCCGATCAGGGGCGAACTGGAAATATAGCGGTACTTGCAATACTTGGAACCTTGACAGGGTTATCTATACCCTCAGTTGGCACCACAACATTTCGACCTCCCTATACGCCTGTTTCTTATGGCGCAATGGCAGGTCGGGATGTTGGTGAATTTGCAGATCCTGTCAGAATGACGGCACTGCACGGTTGGCATAAACGAGCGGGCGCCATCTTTGAAAATGTGGGTCAATGGAAGCGTCCCTGGTATTACCCTTCCGACAGGGAAACAATGGAAGAAGCTGTGCGGAGGGAATGCTTGGCTGCTCGAAAGGGTGTGGTGATTCTTGATGCTTCAACACTTGGAAAAATTGAAATTAAGGGTCCGGATTCTGCGGAGTTTCTTAATCGCGTATACACGAATAATTGGGATAAGCTTGGTATTGGTAAATGCCGTTACGGTTTAATGCTAACTGAAGATGGAATGGTGATGGATGACGGGGTTACAACCCGTCTAGCAGAATCCCATTTTTTGATGACAACTACTACTGGTGGTGCAGGAAGAGTATTCGCATGGCTTGAGGACTGGCTACAGTGTGAGTGGCCTGAATTAAAGGTTTATACAACATCTGTAACTGAACAGTGGGCAACCATATCTCTATCCGGTCCAAATGCGAGGCGGCTATTGAGTGAAGTTTCTCAAGACATCGACTTGTCTGCAGATGCTTTCCCACATATGGCAATGAAGGAAGCAGTCGTTGCAGGTATAGATGCAAGAATTTTTCGTGTAAGTTTTACTGGCGAATTAGGGTATGAAGTGAATGTTCCAAATAGTTATGCTCTTGCTGTGTGGGAAGCATTACATCGTGTCGGTGAGGGGTTTGACTTGACGCCGATTGGCACAGAAGCTCTACATGTACTTCGTGCGGAAAAAGGATATATAGCAGTTGGTCATGATACTGATGGTAGCGTAACGCCAAATGATCTAGGTATGGATTGGCTAGTGAGTAAGAAAAAAGATTTTATTGGCCGACGGTCACTCAAACGCTCGGATACCATGCGTGCCAATCGGAAGCAGCTGGTAGGGTTGCTTCCTGATAAGTTTATACCAGAGGGGTCTCAGATAGTGGATTCTTATCGCCGTCGTCCTCCAATGGAAATGATAGGCCATGTGAGTTCCTCCTATGAAAGTCCTACCTTAAAGCGTCCATTCGCTTTAGGACTAATTAAAGGTGGACACGACCGGATTGGCGAGACTGTTACAATTCCACTGCCTTTAAAAGGTCGAGTAGCAACTGCAGAGGTTGTTAGTCCAATTTTTTATGACCCGAGTGGAGAAAAGCTAAATGCCTGACCGTTCATGGCGACAAAGCCCATTAGCCAATCTAGCGATACATGACAGAAATAGATCTGAAAATTTTAAGGATAATGGTGTAACGTTGTTAGAAGCCGAGGCTAATGGAAAAATAAATGTTAGATTAAACCCTGGTAATGACAGGGTTAGAAATGCGGTAGAGGCCGTCTTAGGTTGTGAATTTCCCCTAAAGGAAAACCGGGCTGTGGAGTTTAAGGGTATTAGTGTTTTGTGGTTGGGGCCAGAGGAATGGTTGGTTGTTACTTCAGAGGGCAAACGGAGATCGCTCTTGGAAAATCTTTCTTCTGCCGTTGTGAATGAACACACGGCAGTTACAGATATTAGTGATTCACTGACAGTGATTAGACTCTCAGGGCAAGCTGCACGTGATGTGTTGGAAAAAGGTTGTAGTATAGACTTACATCCAAGCAAGTTTCAGAGAGGATATTGCGCACAAACGCATCTTGCGCGAGCGAGAGTAATATTGCACCAGATAAAAGATTCCCCCGCTTACGATATATACGTGAGCTGGAGTTATTCAGCCTATCTATGGAGTTGGCTGGAGGATGCAGGACAAAATTTTGGGATAACAGTTTCTAGCAATAAGTGACAAAA
>CAYRUX010000058.1:0-3484 GCA_964427515.1 uncultured Rhizobiaceae bacterium | reverse complement strand
GCAGGGCAGAACTCCGCCACTGCAATCATATCGCCTTTATCATCTGCAAGCGCGCATGTGAAATCGAGACCCTCGTTGAAGATAGTTGAATAGGAAGTCTTCATGAGCGTAATACCCATCTCACGGCAGATCGAGACCATGGTAGAATCGATAATATTCATAGTGACCATGTCCATGTGTTAATACCCCTTCAATTGTACCTTAGTTTGTTCGTTGGCTCTTGTGGCGTTTTCTCATGGAAACCTTACAATGTATAAATAGAAAATTAAGAAATTATAGTTGGAGGAGAATAAAATGGCTATAAGCGATGAACTTTTAAAAATTGCAAGGGATAACCTCTATACTGCTATAATATCCGATACTCTCGATTCAAAGGGATACTTAAAGCAAGCCTTACCGTCTACTATAAGACCTCTGGATGAAAGTTTAATCTTATGTGGACGAGCTCGGACTGGCCTTTATATGCCGATTTATCACGATGATGAAGAATTAAATGTCTATGAGCACGAAATTGCTTTAGTGGATAGCTTGCAGGATGGGGATATTGCCGTTTTCTCTTGTGCTCAAAATAAGCGCATTGCCCCTTGGGGAGAACTTCTTTCCACTGCTGCGCATGCACGAGGGGCTACTGGGTGCGTTACTGATGGCCTTGTGAGAGATGTTCGCCTAATTCGACAGATAAAATTTCCGGTATTTGCTGGAGGAATTGGACCACTAGACACAAAGAATCGAGCAAAAATGATGATGGCAGATGTTCCAACTGAAATAGGAAATGCAAAAATTTCGTCAGGTGACTTGGTTTTTGGTGATGTGGACGGAGTAGTGGTAATTCCTGCCGATATATCCGAAGAGGTTATACAGAGTTCTATGGAAAGAATATCAGAAGAAGATAAGGTCAGGAGGGAATTGAGTCGAGGAATAAAATTAAACGTTGTTTTTGAGAAGTATGGGATCTTATGAAGAGCTAATTGACGCGTCTTAATATAAAGCAACCGTCGGCAAACATTTTCCTCTGTAATCAATTTCACCAATAAGACCAGTTTTTATTCTAAGGAAACATTTTTATGAAATTTGTCGCTGCTGATAGCCGGGTAGCAAAACTCCGGGGCATATTCTTTATGTGCCTTACAACTGTGTTGATGTTTCCTATTCTAAACGCTGCGGGCAAATACCTCTCTATGGAATATACAGTCTGGCAGATAATTTGGGTTCGATCTATCAGTCACTTTTTTGTGATGTTGGCGTTATGTGCACCTGGGTTTGGTCTAGTACGTGTGTTTTCCACAAGCAAACCAGTATTACAAATTTTTCGCTCAACGCTGCAGATTGGAGCAATGTACCTATTTATTGCTTCGCTTATTGTTCTGCCTCTTGCAACGGTAACCTCAATTACTTTCACTGCAGCATTTATGGTTATTGTTTTATCTATACCTCTGCTGGGCGAAAGGGTTGGTATACGACGATGGGTGGCGGTAGTTATAGGTTTCGGCGGAGCAATTGTCATTATTCGACCCAATGGAGAGTTTTTTGATTGGGCGAGTCTTATGGCATTAGGAGCTGCGTTCTGTTATGCGTTGTTTCAAGTTTTGACAAGAAAATTGGCTCCTCACGATGATACACGTACCACAGCAGTTTATACTGTATTAGTTACACTAATAGTTTCATCTTTTATCGCACCATTTGGTTTTAGCTATCCTATCGATACCATGACGTGGATACTATTTGTGGCATTGGGTGTTTGTGGCGGGTTAGGCCATTATTTTCTTATAAGGGCTTATGAAACTGGTGAAGCTTCTGTGTTATCGCCTTTTGATTACGGGCAACTCATAGGTGCCACAATACTCGGGTATCTAATTTGGGGTGATTTTCCAGATGCTTGGACATGGCTTGGGATAGTCATAATTGTAGCTTCAGGTATTTATATTGCCCACCGAGAAGCGTGGCTTGCTCCAAATAAGTAATTTTTAATTATAAAAAGCTAACAGAGATAGAAGGAAACATTATGCTTGAAGTACCACCGTTATTAACCATACGAAGGGATTTTCATCGCCCTGATTCTAAAAAATTAGAAAAGTTAAGGGGTGCTCTAACCGGGAATATTGCAGATTGCTTGGGAGGTAGAGCGAGTCTCGGTACTGGCATTAAGCCGTTATCCATTGCAACAAAAAATATGCAATCAGTTATAGGTTCAGCAATTACTTGCTATAACGCTCCTACAGATCAGTTGGGGGTAGTTGGGGCGTTGACAGAGGCTAGGGAAGGCGACGTTGTTGTTGCCTCTACCGAAGGCTGTACCAGCACAGCAGTAGTTGGTGATTTAATGTTAGGTATTGCCAATAATATTGGCGTTGCGGGCGTAGTGACAGATGGTGCTGTTAGGGATGTTAATGGGATCCTTAAGGTAGAAATTCCTATCTTCTGTTCTGGTGTTAATCCTGATTCTCCTTCGCGTACTGGGCCCGGACATGTTGGATTTCCAGTTGTTATTGGAAACCGTACAATACATTCCGGTGATATTATTATTGGAGATACTGATGGAGTAGTGGTGGTTCCACAGCAAGAATTAGATTTTGTAATCGATAAACTTGAATTAGTTCAAGCTTCCGAATCTGAAATGGAATCTAAAGTGGAAAATGGTCTAAAAATTCCGGATTCCTGGCGTAATATTCTCAATTCTGATAGAACAAAATATTTGGATTAGAAGATTGCATGCTCAAAATGTGTTAGTGATGCAGGGTCTTGTCTCCAAAGCATGTTTGCTTTAGTTACGTGTCGTTGCAAATCTTTATTGTATTAGTGCCTATTTTCTGGTTTCGAGAGGGTGATTTTTGAATGGTAATTCTTTTCCGATGGTTATTAATGGCTAGTTTAGGGGTATTGGTTATGACTGCAGAAGTTAATGCAATTGACTTAGAAAATACGCTTTATTTGGATCTAGAGCATGGCCGTGTAGTAATAGAGCTGAAGCCTGATCTTGCACCAAAACATGTGGAGCGTATTAAGGAATTATCGCGCTTGGGGTTTTATGACGGACTAAAATGGCACCGTGTAATTGATGGTTTTATGGCTCAGACAGGTGATCCTAAAGGAATAGGAACTGGAGGATCTGACAAAGAAAATCTAGAAGCGGAATTTTCTTCAGAGCCACATCTTCGAGGAACAGTGTCAATGGCTCGATCCCAGGATCCTGATAGCGCTAACAGCCAGTTTTTTATTGTCTTTGCTCCAGCTGCGTGGCTTGATGGCCAGTATACTGTCTGGGGTAAAGTTACAAATGGTATGGAGGTTGTCGATCAGATTGAGAAGGGTGATAGTCAGACAGGTCAGGTCGAAAATCCTGATATTATTGTTCGAATGCAGGTAGCTGCAGATGCAAAATAGGCGTGTGGTAGGGTAATTAATGCAAGAACTAGTACAAAGCTACGTGCATGGTGCCAGCAATGTTCCATTGCTAGGAACCACAATTGGCCAACAGTTTGATAAA
>CAYRUX010000057.1:0-3333 GCA_964427515.1 uncultured Rhizobiaceae bacterium | reverse complement strand
TCATCCAATGTTAAACTTACACCTGCCCCCACGACTGCTATATCCATCTCAGTTCTGGGGATGAATCGAAGATAAGCGTCACTTGAACGCGGAGGTCGCTCGGGGAAAACGAAATCCACAATCATCTCATCTGGCTGCAGGGTGGTTTGCCCTGGCCCTATAACAATATCCTCAACCCGCGATTCGCGTTGACCCATAGACCCCACAATTGTACACATTGCATCTGAAGCAATCATCGCTGGAACAGCATCGGCCGCTGGTGAAGCGTTGCATAAATTGCCGCCCAAAGAAGCTCTTCCTTGAATTTGCGTGGAACCAATTAACTCAAGTGCTTCAACTACACCTGGCCAAGTATTTTTCATACCCTCGTGCTCACCAAGTTCAGCTCCTGAAACAGCTGCGCCGACCCTATAACCTCCATTAAACTCTTTTATTTCAATTGTTTCTTTGATTTTCTTTATGTCAACTATTAATTCAGGATTGATCATGCCCATCCTTAATTGAACAAGTAGATCAGTTCCGCCAGCGAGTATCTTCGCATTCGAATTCGCAGTAGCTAGTAATTTCGTTGCCTCATCTATCGTGCTTGGACACTTATAATTAAGCTCACTCATAATACTCCTTCAAATTTTTAAAATGTATGACCCGAACACAACAATAATTAAATACTAATGTGACGATTGTCACCTTTTTTCACCTTATCCTCTACAACACAAACATACGACTATTACTTCCCCTACTCAAGCACCACAAATGTCATAAAAAATTAAATCTAAACCATATCAAAGTTATAACGTTCTCCAAATTTAATAACGATAGTTCTCGAAGCCGTGAGAAGGAGACCCTTCTATAAGGACTGCTATCCTAACACTCATTCAACCAGCTTCCATTCACCCATTGGTTTTATTGACTTTGCATGAGGAATTATCTCTTCACCGAAGCGCTGTATTTGCTCTTCTTGTTCGCTCAAATTGCCGGAGGGACACATCATCATACAAACAATCAACGAGAACCCGGCTTCAGCAAGCCCTTGTAAGTCTTCTAGGATCTGTTCTGAAGTTCCGGTGCAACTGGGACGTAAAGGTTGTTCTAACTGAGCATCACTTGAAGTATTAACCCGAGCGGAGGCGGCAGCTAACATATGGAATTGAGTAAGATCCCGATCCAACTTCTCTGCTTCCCTCCGTATTAATTCCTGCAAAGGTTGAAATCGATCAGGCTGACAGTGAGTATCTAGGAAAAGTGGGTATAAACCGTTACAATGACGGATAGCTCGCCGCGCTCCAGCCGGCGTGTTTCCACCATACACTATTGGCGGATGAGGGTTTTGAAACGGCTTAGGGTCCATAGAAATATCTTCAAAGTCGTAATATTTTCCTTTAAAAGAAACCTGCTCATCAACCCATGATCTTTTGTAGATTTCCAAGCATTCGTCGGTTTGCGAGTTGCGCACCTCGTGGCTCTGCCCAACGGCCGCAAACTCTTCATGCATCCAACCGGACCCAACCCCTAACATCAGACGTCCATTGGACAAAAGATCAACAGTGCCAAACTGGCGTGCATCAGAGAGTGGGTGCCTATAAGGCGCTATGAGAACCGACGTACCAAGTTTTATACGACTGGTGCTAACAGCTACAGCACCCATAACAACTGCCATATCAAGCATATTATGATGTGGCTGATAAGCTCTTTTTCCTGAAACATTAGCAGTATGCGCGCTTCCTGATTGTATCGGCATACACACGTGGTCTGGATACCAAATGGAATGAAACCCATTGTCTTCGGCCATCTTCGCCATCTGCACCGGGCGCATCTCTTCAAACGGTGTATGGCTTAAGAACATATCTGTATCGTCGCTAAAAGCTTGCCCATGGGTGTTTGCGTATATTCCGATTTCCATTAAACGTTTCCTTCCACTTTTTATTTATCTAACTCTACTGCAAAAAATATTATAGTGGTTCCCATATGAATAAGACGGCATCTAATAAAATTAAAAAGTAGTTAGAAACACTAACAACTGCCGTTGAGCTAATATATATATTTGGTTTGGTCTAACAATTTTTTTATCAGAAGCTGTCGCAATATTTAATTTTATATGTCGGGTCTCCCAAAAAGTATGAACCCGGGTGACAGTAGGCCAAACTAAACAATCAAACTATATAAAAACTGAATGACTAACTTCAATAATTAGTTAAAGAGCTTTCTAATAAAAACTAAATATCTTTCGCGAGAATCAGTTGTAGCTTTGCGATCTGAAGCCACAGTACCTATAGGCGTATCACTCGAAAACCACAGCGGCAGGTCAAATGAGTGCTGTGCCCCCTTATACTCAAGCAAAACTGGAATGATTTCCGAACTGTTCGGATTATTATTCATGACTTCTATCAACTTCCTGCAATAACGAACTGGTGTTATATTATCCTGTGATCCCATTATTATTAGTATTGGTGAATAGAAGTAATTCTTGAAACGTTGCATAGCCAACATATCTGTTAAATATTTACAATGTGGGTAGTAGGCAATGCCCGCTGCAACGGTTCTAATTTGACTCCCTCCGTCAGAACGCAGCGCATTTAATACCACCATTGCACCCTGAGATTGACCTAATAATATTATTTTACTTCTGTCGACATACTTTAATTTTTCTAAAAATTTAATTGCACCATCGACATCTGCAGTTCTCTCAAGATAACCCTTTCCGTAAACACAAGAATCAACCCAGGACGCCCTGGTAGTTATTCCACGACTTCCATGTGAATCAATAATAAGAGAAATAAAATTATTTTTATTCAAAAACCGTGCATGATCAGCCAGCCCCTTCCAGGGAAGGGCATACCCATCCAGATCTAAACCGGTACAACCATGTAAAAGAATGACGGCTGGATAAGGGCCCTCTCCTTCCATACGTTTAGATAAATAACCTCTAATTAATTGAGTCTCACCCGCCAAGCTAATTTCAAATGAAACCTTTTTATTTTCGAAACTAATTTCGGTATCAACGCTTAAAGCTTGGGGAATGAGGCCAAAAAAAATTACAAATGAAAGGGAAACAACACAAAAAATAATTTTAATTAGGGCAACCATTTAAACTCTTTAACAATATACATTGCCCCTTATTTAAATCCACTAGGTGATTATTAATACGTCTTTTTCAATTGCTACATAAATATGAATTATTAATCAGGAATCGTTTGCAACGCCATAATTTTTACGGGCGCCTTCCGGTGTAATGTAGCCCTCTTTCAAATCTTCTTCGATCATTTGCGGCTCCCGCTCAGCCGGGTTGCCATACCCGCCGCCACCGGATACCGCAAGCCGCACGCGGTCTCCAGG
>CAYRUX010000056.1:0-7322 GCA_964427515.1 uncultured Rhizobiaceae bacterium | reverse complement strand
GGTAGTAATGTTGATTATAACCTTAGTTCTTAGTCCATCAAGTGCCTGGGCTTTTGGTGCCGACGAAGCGCTTCAAGATCCTGGCCTTGAAGCTCGAGCACTTACAATTCATGACGAGCTCCGTTGCCCTGTTTGTCAAGGACAAGCAATTTCCGATTCTAACGCAGAACTTGCACGTGATCTCCGACGAATTGTGCGAGAACGTATTGCGGCTGGTGACTCCGACGGTGCCGTTTTTGATTATTTAACAGATCGATACGGCGATTTTATTCTCTTAAGACCACCCGTCAAACCAACCAACTATGTTCTATGGTTTGGGCCCGCTGCCGTCTTCGTCGTTGGCACGGCCGGTCTAATAATTTTTATAACAAGAAGGCGAAAACAGCGACGGGATATCTTACCCACACCCTTAACGTATGAGGAACAACAAGAGTTAAAAAAAATTAGGCGCGATGACCCTTCATAACCAATCAACCTTCACTACAGACATTGTGCATAGGCGCAACCAATGATATTTTGGCTTGCAGCTGCCATTATGACGGTGGGGGCACTTCTACTGATTCTAATACCACTTATTAGAAAGAATCTTCATGTTCCCCCTCGGGTAACTTTTGATCTCGAAATTTATCGCGACCAACTTCGAGAACTAGAAAATGAAAAAGATCGTGGTTTAATAGATGAAGAGCAAAGTAAGGCTGCAAAAATAGAAATTGAGCGCCGCATGTTAGCTGCTGTCAAAGACAGTGGGACACAATTACCACATTCTGTTCAAGAAACAACCAACATCTTGCCTAAGCCAGATATTTTTCGTCTTAGATCGTACCCATCATTTTTAACGATCAGTATGTTGTTAGTCTTTCCAGCCTTAGTTATTCCGGTTTACCTTTATCTCGGCTCACCCCAGAAACCGGGCAAACCATTCCTAGAATCGGTAGCGATGAACGATGTAGAAAGTAAGGATAATTCAGTCGGAAAAACGATGGAAGCAGCCATAAATAATCTGAGACAGAAGCTTATAAAAACACCTGGAGACCTTGAAGGTTGGTATTTACTAGGCCGATCATTAGTTACGTTAGAACGTTATAGTGAAGCGTCAAGAGCCTTAAGAACCGCTGCAATTTTGTCAAATGGAGATCCAAACATAGTTGCAGCAATGGGCGAAGCCTTAGTATTTTCAAATAACGGGATAGTTACTACCGAAGCTGTAAATGCATTTCAATCTGTTTTATCCGTACAACCAGATGATCCGGCTGCCCTATATTATTTGGGAATGGCTGCAGCACAGAACGGAAAATCAGATGTCGCGTTAAAAATTTGGCAACAATTAGCATCACAAACTCCACAAAACGCCCCCTGGAGAGAGGACTTATTGATCCTTATGGGTCGCGCAGCTGAAGATACAGGGGTCGAACTGGGCGAGGTAATAATTAAAGAAGGGAACCGCCAACCTGGGCCCACTCAGGAAGATATTGCGGCAGCATCTAACATGAGCTCAGAAGAACGTATGGCAATGATACAATCCATGGTTGCAAACTTGGCCGAAAAACTAGAAGTTAACCCCAATGACCTTCAAGGTTGGAGACGGTTAGCTAATGCCTACCGCGTACTAGGTGAGACTGACAAGGCACAGTTAGCAGAGGAGCAAGCCGCTAGACTTGAAGCGGCATTAAATCAACCAAGTATAAAAATGTCAGGCCCCAGCGAAGAGGACATTGCCGCCGCGAACGATATGACCCCAGAAGACCGCAGTCAGATGATACTTTCTATGGTAAAAAGCTTGGCGGAAAAGTTGCACAACAATCCTACAGATTTAAACGGTTGGATCCGGTTAGGAAAATCCTATTCTGTCCTTAAACAACATAAAAATGCTCAGCATGCATACAGTCAGGCAGCTAAACTTGCGCCAAAAAATATTGACATACTTCATGATTACGCGCGGACAATTGTTAATGCAGCAGGAGACACTGCGAAGTTCCCAGAAGAGGCATTCTCTATATACAAACGTATTATTGAGTTAGATCCTTCGCAAAAAGAAGCTCTTTGGTTTTTAGGCTTCTATGAAGCATCATCACAAAACAAGGTCGAAGCACGTTATTACTGGAATCGCCTTTTGGAGATATTGCCACCTGACGGCCCTGATCACAAGGCAGTCAAAGATGCTTTGGACGGTTTATAAACGAACTCAAAAAAACTAAATACAAAAGGAATAATATATGAGAGCTATGATTTGTCGTTCCTGGGGGAAGCCAGACCAACTCCGTCTTGAAGAAGTTGATGCACCAAAACCTGAATCTAAACAGGTTCTCATTAAAGTAAAAATGTCCTGCGTTAATTATGCTGATACTATTATGATAAGAGGCCAATATCAGACTCGACCCGAATTTCCGTTCGCACCAGGACTTGAAGCCTGCGGCGAAATTATTGAATGCGGAAATGAAGTTACAAATTTCAAATTAGGAGACCGTGTGATGGCATTCCTAAAACATGGTGGGTTTGCAGAGCAAGCAATAGCTCTTGAATCTGACTGCTTTGCCGTACCAAACGAAATGACAGACGAAATAGCTGCTTCTTTCCTAATCGGATATGTTTCCTCTCATGTTGCCATTCGCTGGCAAGCAAGGCTTGAAGCAAATGAATCGCTCTTGGTACTGGGCGCATCGGGCGGAGTGGGTTTAACCGCAATAGAAATTGGCAAAGCACTAGGTGCTAAAGTAATTGCTGGCGCTAGCAGTGAACAAAAACTAGAGATCGCCCGTCGACATGGTGCTGATTTGTTGATTGATTATAAAACCAATAGTTTAAAAACACGTGTATCAGAACTTACAGATGGAGAAGGTGTTAATGTATGTTACGACCCAGTAGGCGGAGAACTTTTTGATGAAGCCCTATCCTCTCTTTCGTGGGGAGGACGTATTCTGCTAATTGGCTTCGTTGGTGGTGTTCCAAAAATTCCAGCCAATCGCTTGCTTGTTAAGCATCGCTCAGCCATGGGCTCCTCTCTCGGATATTTTCGGCATAATAGGCTCGATTTGTTACGTTCTAGTGTGAACGAATTAATTGAATGGTGGCAAACGAACAAACTTACACCCCTAGTAAGCCAACACTTCAACCTGCAGGAAGTGCCCATTGCTATGAATAAATTACTCGACCGCCGCGCTGTTGGCAGACTTGTAATTACTATGTGAGATTCACAGACTTGTACACTCTGCCCACGAAACCAAAGGTATTTAGCTACAATATTCAAGAATCAGAGTGGCATTTTGCTAAACAACAAGTTAGATACAACTTTTATTCATCTCTAACACAACCTAAATCTGCCTACTTTGAATAGTGCGCTACGGCGACCTTCGTTAGAAACTGGAGGGACTCACATATATCCAATTATTAGACTGTTTGCTTCCCTAGGGTTAACGACCATAAGCATAGTAGCAATGTATATAGGGGTAGTAGGCTTAAAACCGATAGCGACAGAATTTGGCATTACTCGAGGCATCGGTTCTCTGCCATATGCCTTTTTTATGATTGGATTCGGCATTGGCAATATAATCCATGGCCGGATAGGAGATCGGTATGGCACAATTGTCCCGGCTCTAATTGGTAGCGCAACCCTACCGCTAGGTCTCATTCTTTCTGCGCAAACAGAAGCTTTGTGGCATTTTTTTTTAATTTTCGCAATTTTTTCTGGAATGTTAGGAGCGTCGGGTGTGTTTACACCTATCATCGCTGATATTTCTCACTGGTTTACAAAACGGCGTGGACTCGCAGTAGCAATTGTTCTTTCAGGTTCCTATTTTGGAGGAGCACTTTGGCCTCCAATTATACAATATCTAATTGATGAAACTGGTTGGCGCTCAACATTTCAAACTATTGGGTACTTTTGCCTAGCAACAATGATACCTTTATCCCTACTCCTTTATCGAAGACCGCCGTATCTTGATTGGGACGACGACAAAAATAATGCTGGCTCGTTTACAAGGCCACTGGGGCTAGCTCCCAACGTATTGCAGTGCCTACTTTGCTTTGCAGGAATCGGCTGCTGTGTGGGTATGTCGATGCCCCAAGTGCACATCGTGGCATATTCATCTGATCTTGGATATACCACCCAACGTGGGGCGGAAATGCTGTCTATAATGTTAGCTTGTGGCGTCATTTCCAGACTTGTTTCAGGATGGATTTCAGATCGGGTCGGTGGGATTCGTACACTGTTGGTGGGTAGCGGGTTGCAAATCCTTGTGTTAACAACCTTTCTATTTGCTGATAGCATAACTGCCTTATACATTATTTCAGCTTGTTTTGGGTTGTCTCAAGGTGGAATTGTGCCCTCATACGCCATAATAATTAGGTCTTATTTCCCCCCCGGAGAGGCTGGCTGGAGAATAGGTGCCACACTTTTCTTCACACTTATCGGTATGGCATTTGGAGGCTGGGTCGCGGGGTTTCTTTATGACATTACAGGATCCTATACTATCTCCTTTATAAACGCTTTAGGCTTCAATGTATTAAATTTTTTGATTGTAGCAGGACTATTGGCCCGAGAGAGCCGTCATAAAAGTATTGCTATTTAAAAAGTCACTATTTTTCCCTAAGATACAGAATACGGAAAACTACCAACTCAATTACATTTAGATTATATATAGAAAGATTTGTTGATTTTGAGGAAAAAAATGAGTGATCAGAATCCTGTGTCCTGGCCAGAAGCAGATCTAAGCCGAATTCCTTTCGCAGTGTACTGTGATAATGAAGTTTATGAAAAAGAACAGCAGGTAATTTTTCGCGGGCCTACCTGGAATTACCTCGCTTTAGAAGCAGAGCTTCCAAACCCTGGTGATTTTTTAACTGTAAAAGTTGGTGACACTCCGGTTTTAGTTGATCGGGACGAAGATGGCAACATCCATGCATTTATAAATCGTTGCATGCATAGGGGCATGTTGCTATGCCGAGAAAATAAAGGTAACTCTGTAAATCATACATGTCCGTACCATCAGTGGTCTTATGATCTTAAAGGGAATCTTCTGGGCGTACCATTTCCAAAGGGCCACAATGGCCATGGAGGTCTTCCAAAAGATTTTGACCGGAAAGATATCCGACTTCAGGCTTTGAAAATTGAGTGCTACCAAGGTGTAATTTTTGGGACATTTTCAAACAAAGCCGAGCCATTAGTTGCCTATCTTGGGCCAGAGGTAATATCTGAAATTGATCGCCTTTTTCATAAACCTATCAAAGTTCTCGGCTATCAGCGCCAACAAATATTTGGTAATTGGAAACTCTATAATGACAATGTAAGGGATCCAAATCATGGGGGCTTATTACATATGTTCCATGCGACCTTCGGTTTATACCGCCTAAGTCAAAAAGGGGGTGCTAAACTCGATGCTCGAGGAAGGCATAACATCACTTGGAATGCTCTTGGAACGGATAATAAAGAAGCTACGAGTCAAGGATATGAGGGCACAAAAAAGGTTTATAAACCTAAGTTTAAGCTCAACGACCCCTCTATGCTCAAAAATATTAACGAATATGCCGATGATGTAACTCTAGTTATCCTTTCAGTATTTCCTAATGTAATTTTTCAACAAATTGCTAATAGTCTATGTACTCGCCAAATTCGCTGTATTTCAGCTAATAAGATGGAACTATTCTGGACATATTTCGGATACGAAGATGATACTTCTGACATGACGCAGCATAGACTTGACCAGGCAAATTTGGTGGGCCCGGGTGGGTTAATTTCTATGGAGGATGGAGAAGCAGTCGAGCTCGTACAAGCTGCAATTCAACGTGATCAGGATAAACATGCAAGAGTCGAAATCGGTGGTAAGGGCGAAATCAAAACACAAGAATCACTTGTAACGGAAGTCCCGATTAGAGGATTTTACTCATATTACTGCGAATTGATGGGTTTTCCAACTGGTGAATATGCGTCAATAACATGATTAGTGCTAAAGTACGCTATTCTATAGAAAATTTGATCGCTGATTATGCGCATTATATTGATGATGACAGACTGGAGGAATGGCTAGATTTCTTTTCAGAAGATTGTGTCTATAAGATCCTTTCCAGAGAAAATGTGGAACAAGCACTACCCCTTGAATTACTCTCTTGCCGTAACAAGAATATGTTGCGGGATCGAATCTTATCACTTAGAGAAGCAAATATTTACAACATTCATTTTGACAAGCATATCCTTGGAGCCGTGAGAATCTTGGGAGTAAAGAGAGGAGACTACAGCATACAAGCTAATTATAGCCTCTATCAAACTAATCTAGATGGTGAAAGTATGCTATTTAGTGTCGGAACCTACAGAGATCTAATTACCTTTTCCAACAATACCCCATTATTTAAAGAAAAAATCGTAGTTGTAGATACTTTCGGAATTTCGCGATTACTTTCAACCCCAATATAAATTTTCATTCTGCAGCTTTTGAAATATGGGCTATCCTTTTATCCCATTCACCTAAAATATCTGAAGATTCCATGACAAGCGCCATATGCAACGACATCATTTTGAGCGCCGCATCTTCCATTTCCTCATTAGTACCTCGAACTAGATCACGCGCAACCACTACTCGGTAATCAAGGTTAGACGCCTCGAATGCAGCATTCAAAATACAACAATCAGTAAAACCTCCATTAAGAATGACTGTGCAAATGCCCATATTACGAAGCAGAAAATCTAGGTCAGTAGGATGAAAAACTGAAAGTCGCTTTTTCGTTTCAACAATTTCATCTACAGGGTCAACACGTGTACGCAGATTCGTCCATTTACTTCCTTTTATCGCATGTTTGTCGGCTCCTGGAATTTCACCAATAAAAAGTGGGAAAACCAAACGCCATGCACTTACTCTCCCTTTAATATCGTCTCGCCCGGAGGATCGCAAAACAGTGCGAACATGTATTATTGGTACTGACCGTCGGCGACAGGAATCGTGAAATGAGTCAATAGGTTCAACAATTTCTCGCGCTCTGGGCGCCGGACATGGGCAATCACTATCTTCACTTAAATGCCCTTCATGCATATCTACTGAGACTACTGCTGTTCTTGAATAATCCAAAAACTCTTTAAATAGTTCTTTGTTAGGAAGAGTTTTTTTTTCTTGGTAAACGTAAATACTAGCCATATACACAGCCTCCTCTTAAAAAGAGTTAACTAGAAAAACCTCTTAATCCCCAGCCCACAAGTATTAATTAATAAATCATGTTAAATTATAATTTTCGTTTCCTAGTAGATTATTTCTCTAAAATAGATCTAAAATCTATTAGAGAGCAAAAATCATTCCAATTACATTAGCAATAATTCGAAATTACTTATAGATTACCGATCG
>CAYRUX010000055.1:0-11762 GCA_964427515.1 uncultured Rhizobiaceae bacterium | reverse complement strand
GTTAAAATATACTTATGATCATTAATAATATTGATAGAACAGTACCCAAAAGTAAGTCTAGCTTGCGAAAAGGCTGGACTACCGGGGCTTGCGCTACGGCCGCAGTAAAAGCAGCCTATAGTGCAATTTTAACAGGGCAGTGTAATCAATCAGTTTCAATTACTTTGCCAAGAGGGGAAAAACCATCTTTCAATCTATACGAAACAGGGTTTGTGAACAATGGAGCTACAGCGACAATCATTAAGGATGCTGGGGACGATCCAGACGTAACACACGGGGCGCTAATAAGAGCTACCGTGCGTAAGGGAAAATCATCACAAGGTATTTCATTTCATGCAGGAGAAGGTGTTGGGACTGTCACTTTACCAGGTCTTTCACTTGCAGTTGGAGCGCCTGCTATAAACTTAGCACCCCGCCGTATGATGGAAGCGGTGGTTAAAGAACTTGCTTTAATTCACCAAACAGATAGTGACTTGGAAATTACTATTTCAATTAAAGATGGTCAAAAGTTAGCTGAACGCACATTAAACTCTCGCCTTGGTATTCTTGGAGGCCTATCTATACTTGGAACTACCGGTATCGTAACGCCGTACTCATGTGCGGCATGGATTTCCTCAATTCATCAGAGCGTTGATGTAGCATGTGCTGCAGGAATATCTCATATAGCAGGAGCAACTGGTAAAACGTCTGAAAATGCTGTTCGCAACCTTCATAAATTAGAAGATCAAGCTTTGATAGAGATGGGAGATTTTGCAGGAGCACTTATAAAATATTCACGTAAAAAATGTCTCGAAAAATTCACAATAGCTGGAGGCTTTGCTAAAATATCAAAACTTGCCCAAGGACATTTGGATTTACATTCAGGGCGAAGCAGCGTCGACATAAACTTTTTGGTAAGTATCCTACAAGAACTAGGTGCAACAGGCAAAGTTTTGGAAGAAGCACAAAAAAGCCCATCGGCAAATGCCTTATTAAGTTTGGCCGGAAATCTACCAATTTCTGAGAAGGTCGCTTTTAGAGCACTTGACAAAGTACGAGAGATACTGCAGAGCCCAGACGTTCATTTAGATATTGCTATATTTAATAGAGCAGGTGAACTTCTTGGCCATGCAAAATAGAGCAAAAACTCTTAAACGAACGTTGCTTATACTCGGCGGAACTAAAGATAGTATTGATTTGATAAAAACTGTTGAAGAGCGTTTTGGAAATAATTTACGTGTAATATTATCCCTCGCAGGCTCTACAAATGACCCTGCTTTTGTTGCCCACGAGACACGTATCGGTGGATTTGGTGGCATTCAGGGCCTAGCCAACTATATTCGTGAAAGTGGAACTAATTATTTGATTGACGCAAGTCACCCCTTTGCTAACCAGATATCGAAACATGGTTGTCTGGCGGCTGCCATGACTGCAACTCCCCACCTAATGATCTTGAGACCATTATGGCCAAAACAAACAAAAGATAATTGGTTTAGTGTCAAAAATATGGCCGCCGCCGCAGATAACGTTGTGGCCTTAGGCAATCGCGCATTTTTGAGTGTTGGAGTGCGCGAATTGAAACATTTTACTAAATTAAAAAATACCTGGTTTTTAGTGAGGCTTATTGACCCCCCATCAAATAAGCTCCCATTAACAAACTTCCATCTAATCCTTGGCCGTGGCCCATTCGACATTGAACGCGAAATACAACTCTTAAAACAACATCGTATAAATGTATTAGTTACACGCGCTAGTGGAGGAACATCAACAAGTGGTAAAATTGATGCTGCTCGCTTGTTAAACTTGCCAGTAATTATGGTCGAACGGCCAGACCCGCCTCCTGGAGAAATAGTACACAATACAGAGTCGGCAATTAAGTGGCTCCTTAGTCAGATTGACAATAACTAATATAGATTAACACAAAATAATTATTTATTTATTTTGACGCATTACATGACTGTGTTCTGGATCGTACAATTTACTATCTTGGAAATCTTGATCTTCTAAAACTTTTCCTACCAGGATAAGTGCAGTTCGTGTAATTCGGGATTGCTTAACCTTATCGCGAATATTACCTAGATTTCCTATGATAACTAATTCATCGGGCCAAGTTACTCTGTATGCTACAACAACCGGGCAATCTTTACCATAATACGGTAATAGAGTCCTAACTATTGGAACTAGATTATTTATGGATAAATGAATGGCCAAAGTTGCCCCTGTTTGAGCCATATTCTCTAAGTTTTCACCCGGTGGCATTGATGAAGCTCTTACAGCTGTTCGAGTTAAAATAAGAGTTTGCGCAACACCAGGCAGCGTAAACTCTTTCCCTAGAACGCTTGCTACTGCAGCATAGGCTGGGACTCCGGGTGTAATATCATATTTTATTCCAAGTTCATCTAATCGGCGAATCTGCTCTCCAATTGCACCATATAAAGACGGATCACCAGAATGCAATCTTGCAACATCATGTCCATGACAATCTACGTGCTGAATTTCAGAAATAATTTCATCAAGAGTAAGTGAGGCCGTATCCACTAATCTAATACCTTTCGAAATATCGTTTACCAAGGCATCTGGAATAAGAGAGCCGGCGTAGAGCACTAGCCTACTTTTTTGGAGTAACTTAATGCCTCTTACAGTGATAAGATCTGGCGCTCCAGGGCCAGCACCTATAAAATGTACGGTCACAATTTTTCTTTCTTATTATTTTGGTCGATTACACTATACCCCCTAGGAGTATACATACGCGTACCGTCGGCTGTATCTATTAGGCGAGATTCTTTATTGCCGATTAAAATTACTGTCAACATATCAACCATGTTGGGATCAAATTCTTTGATTACCGTCAAATCTACAACCTCTCCTTCCCTACCAATATTTTTGGCAATTACAACTGGACATTCGGAAGGTCTCTCAGCAGAAATAATCTTCATTGCCTTAATTATACCATCTCGTCGTTTTTTTGCTGCGGGATTATATATAGCTATTACGAAATCTGTAGTTGCGGCAGCCTGCAGCCTTTTTTCTATTACTGACCACGGTGTCATTAAATCCGATAAAGAAATAGCACAAAAATCGTGACCTAGTGGTGCTCCAGCCCTAGCTGCTGCTGCATTCATAGCTGAAACTCCAGGCTCGATATTAATTTCAACACCTCGCCACCTTTCGTGTGCCTGTCGGTCTAATATCTCAAATGTTAGTGATGCCATACCAAAAATACCCGAATCCCCAGATGAAATAAGCGCAACATCCCGACCATCTGCAGCTAGATCAAGTGCTTTGCAAACACGCTCTTCTTCTTGTCCTAACTCGAAATCGTGTCGCGCTTTTTCGGTACTGGTAACTCCTAATGACACAACCAAATCAAGATACGCTCTGTAACCCACCAAATCACTGGCTGCCACAACGGCTTCTCTTGCGGCAGGCGTACACCAATTTTTAGCGCCCGGGCCAATTCCAATAATTGTCAATTTTCCAAGACCTCTTCCTATTTTATTTGGAATGATAATTTTATCAGATTGCGCTATGGCACAGGTCGCTCTTTTTGATTTTTTCTTTGAAACAACTAACTGACCGGTTTCACCAACGCATGCTAATGCTGCTGCTTCAGCAACCCCATGACAACCGGTAACACGAAATACTTCTTCAGATGGTGTCGCCAATCGAGGTGTTTGTTTTTCTAGCGCTTCTGCGTCAAAAACTCTAAGGGGTAAATATGAATCGCCCCAGTCTTTAGACATTTTCTTCAGGCCTAACTCATCAATTTTTATATCAATTGATGCGATACAAGCTACGGAAAGTGGACTAAATCTAGATTCTCTAAGAGTTCTGAGAACAAGAGCTTTTATTTCCTCATAGCTGGTATTCCGTTCACAACCTATTCCAATTGCTAAGGTTTGTGGATGAAGAATGATATCTTCCCTTGACCCAATATGTTCAGACACACCAATTTTAAGACAACCTCTATCAGAAAAGTTCAAGGGTGTGCTTGTCAGCCAATTAGCGAGTCCTTTTGGGTCATTAAGACACACTGCCTCTCCGGCCAAAAGTGCCGCTGTTACCTTTTTTACCTTTAAGGGTGACTCTAGACGCCACCCTTCCGGCAATGAATCAAATGAAAATCCAAGTTTACTATCACTAGCAGTAGAAATTATGGCAATACCACCGACCCCCGACGCATCTAGTTTTGCCAGTCTATTTGCTCCATGATGACCCCCGAGAAGCGGAATGACATGTGCTCCTCCTTCTGATAATACAATTACTGGAGACTCGTGTTGTTTTGATGAAATAAATGGGGCTAAGCAGCGAATAACTATTCCGGTTGCAAATAGCGCTATAATTGGCATTTTTGCAAAAAATAATTTCTCAAGATGTTTGCTAAGATCACAAAATTCAATATCAGCCCCCGTAACACGCTCCTTAAGCCCGTGCACCTCTGATCCTGGTAGAATTTGCTTAACTTTGTAGGCTGTTTCCTTAGAAGAATCTCTCAATACAACAATAGCCGGCAATAATTTCTTTTCAGAGCTTATTTCCATGCTTCGCCTCGTTTATGTATTAAAATCATAGAAAAATATGGCGCTGGATGTGGTGCTTGCGAGAGGGGAAGAATACGTTCATTAGGAAGTGTAGCTCTTTCAATATATTTTGCATATTGATGTAACTGAAGATCATTCAATACTCGGCAAACCTTACTCATATGCCTGCCTACCTTTATAATCACTGCGGAATCGCAGAAATTTAAGCATTCAGTCAATCTAGCTTCGCTTAATGGAGCGGGTATAATTTTAATAACGTCATTCCGTGCCGCAAGAGGTGCTTCCAAAGCTGCAGCACATGCCATAACCGACGAGACACCTGGGACAACTTCAGTTTTATGGGTCGCAGATATAAGTTCAAAAAGATAAATGAAGGAGCCGTAGAAAAAGGGGTCGCCTTCGCAAAGAACTGCAACATCTCTTCCTTCGTCGAGATGGACAATTATTTCATTAGCCGCTTGTGTATAAATATCTTCAGCTGGAAATTTTGCCATATCAAGCGGCATGCGAATAACAATCTCAATTTTGCCCTTAGGTATGAGGGAATCAGCTATTGAACGAGCAAAACTAGTTCCTTCAATTGGAGCCGGGTAGGCCAGCACTGGAACTGAATTTAAAATTCGCAATGCCTTTAGCGTCAATAATTCTGGATCACCTGGACCCACACCAAGTCCATAAAGAGTGGCATTCCCAATACAGCGCTTATTCATAAATCATATTTCTTCATATTTTAGCCCTTTATGACTGCCCACTGTGTAACAGGGGTTAGCGGTCGCCAAAGGCTATGGCCTGTTACATCTTTGGCTCGTGAAATATTAATTCGAGCCATATCACCGCCCAGTTTCTCGCGCCAAGCAACCATCAGTGCTTCACTCTGAAGGCTGACAGCATTTACCACTAATCGCCCACCTGGAGATAGGCGGTTCCAACACTGTTCAACTACCCCTTTTTGGCTTAGCCCTCCACCAATAAATATCGCTTGGGGCGAAGCTAATGATCTTAAAATATCTGGGGCTATACCGTGAATGGGCTCTAATTTAGGTACTCCCAATGCAATTGCATTTGTAGAAATTAGCGCAATACGCTCGATATTTTTTTCTATTGCAAAAGCATGCGCTCCCCGAGCAGCTAACATCCATTCTATAGAAATAGAACCACACCCAGCACCATTATCCCACAATAATGCGCCTGGAGAAGGTGCCAAGGAGCTCAGAGTTATAGAACGAACTTCACGCTTGGTTATTTGTCCATCATTCTTAAAAGCTCTGTCTCTAAGTCCGGGAGCACCACAAAATCGCTTGGCTCTAGCACCCCCTCGGCAGTGAATAGCAATGGTATTAAGATCAGCTATCTCCGCACTTGTCCAAGTCTCGGCTGTTGCTTGATAACGAGCTTCTTTGCCACCCCCCATATGTTGAAACACTACAATATCACTCGAACCATAACCGGACGCACAAAGTTCAGCTGCAACGTCATTTGGGGTTTTTCTATCATGAGAAAAAATAATCAATATCTGGTCAGGAGCTAGAACAGACTTTATTGTTTCCAAGGGGCGACCATGTAATGACACGCACTCAACTTCTGAAACTGGCCAACCAAGGCGAGCACAGGCGAGGCTCATTGCGCCCGTATTAGGCAAAACAATCATCTCCTCAATTGAAAAATACTTTGCAAGTGTAACAGCAACGCCATAATGAAGAGGGTCGCCGGTCGCTATAACCACCACTCGTGAACCATGATATTTTGTAATTTCATCTATGCTATCCGTAAAAGGAACCTTCCACGTTTGCCGTTCACCACCATTATCTGGGATCATTTCTAGATGGCGACGGCCTCCAATTAGTACTTCCGCACTCTCTACTATGCGTCTAGCAGAATCTGATAGACCATCTATTCCATCTTCTCCCAACCCTACCACTGTTAACCACGGTGTGTGACTATTCATGCCGCTTCCTCACGAATGGCAAGAGCATTCAGAGCCGCAGCTGCTAGGGCACTACCTCCTCGACGGCCACGCAAGACGATATAAGGTATCTTATAATGATTTGATATCAGCGCATCCTTAGCATCAACAGCCCCGATAAAACCGGGAGGAGCTGCAATAATTATTGCTGGAAATGGACCATTGTGGTGAAGAATTTCTAATAATCTAAACAGTGCCGTTGGAGCATTACCAATTAAAACTATGGCACCCTCCAAGCTCGGTCGCCATAAATCAACTGAAGCCGAACTCCGGGTTATCCCGCATTCCAAAGCTTGGCTGGCCACACCATCTTCATTTAAAGTACATATGACTTTATTTCCCGCCGTAAGACTTCGCTTTGAAATACCGTGTGCAACCATTTCGACATCAGCTAATATATTGGCTCCTGCTTTTAAAGCAGCTCGACCGATGTTGCCAGCATTCTTTGAAAAAACCAAATCATCAAGCAAATCAACCATTCCGCAAGAATGAATCATCCTAAGTGCCACCGAAACCATATCTTCTGGCAATCTGGCAATATCTACCTCTCTTCGAATAGCCTCAAACGAAAGCTGCGTTATAATATTTGGATTACGTTCATAGTCACTCATCTTCAGATCCATTCTCGTGATGTTTATGATGAGAGTCGATATGTGGCTCTGTCCCAACTCCTTCTACATGATGGTGATGACCAATTTGAGCTAACCCCTGATCAATTTCATAACCAATTATCTGCTCTCGATATTTGCAAAGCTGACAATTCATAGAATTTTGACCCGAGTCGATTTCCTCCAGCCTCTGAACAAATGTGTCCCGAACCAAGGGATGGTTATTTAAATAACCAGCCTTTAAAATCTCTAACTTTGGAAACTTTTTGCCCAGAAGATCGGCAGCCTCATAAATTCGTTTTACCAAAACTCCTGTGAACAAAAAGTAAGGAAATACTACAATTCGTGCAAAGCCTAACTTTGATACGCGTTCAAGAGCATCACCAACTAAAGGAGTTGTAACACCCGAGAAACATGTCTCCGCCCAACCGAAACCCATACCCTCCCATAACATACGTGTTATTTTTGATATATTGGAATTAGCATCTGGATCACTAGTTCCCCTGCCAACTACTACTAGTAGTGTTTCACTTAGTTCAACATTATTATTAGATGAAGCTATTACGGAAAGGATGCGTTCTTCAGCAACTTTGAGTAATTTAGTGTCTACGGCTAAGTCCCGACCATAACTAATGGAGAACTCTTTATGCTGAGCTTCGTAATTATTTAGTACTGATGGAATATCATTTTTAGCATGCCCTGCAGCAAACAGCATACCTGGGACGGCCGATACTTTCTGGATACCTCTATTTCGCAATTCATCTAATTGCTGCCCAATTGTGGGTTTCGCGAACTCGAGAAAACCATACTCTACACATCTATTCGGCATAACATGGGCAATATCGTTTACTAATTTTTTAAACTCTGAAATGGCTGTTAGATCACGACTACCATGTCCACACACTAATATTGCAGGATTTTTACCAATAAAACTCCCGCTAGTATTTTTATTCATTAAACTTCTCTCTTTTCTGTTCCATTGACGGCTAAGGTTTCTATACCCATTCTTACACTGTGAATATTTTTCAAAATTCTTTCGGTATCTGGCATACGCCACCACTTGATATATTGGGATTGGCGACAGGCCCAGGCGTAGTCGTAATACTGCTTCTTGCTATTTTGCTTGACTGGATTATAGGCGATCCTCGCTGGCTTCCACACCCAGTTGAAGTAATGGGGACAAGTATTAGATTGTTGGATTCTAATTTTAACTGCATGGAATATAGTCCAAAACACCGAAAGTTCCTTGGTTTTCTCTCCGTACTGATAGTAATTGGACTTTGGACCATTATTGGATGGTTCATCAATTATGTAATCGGAAGCTTTCCTTACGGGTGGCTTGCTGAACTGGTAATGGTTGCTCTTCTTATAGCACAACGTAGCATGATAAATCACTGTATTCAGGTCATTCATAGTCTAAAATACGGGGGTATCAGTGAAGGCAGGAAAGCCGTAGCGCTCATCGTTGGTCGAAACACAGATGCTTTGGACAAACATGGTGTTGCGCGCGCAACAATTGAAAGCTGCGCGGAGAGTTATTCTGATGGTGTTGTAGCTCCCATTTTCTGGTATCTCACTCTTGGACTTCCCGGACTTCTTATTTACAAAGCTGTAAATACTATGGACAGCATGATCGGACATAAGAACATACACTACCAAGACTTTGGAATGTGTGCCGCTCGACTGGACGACATACTTAATTGGATTCCAGCGCGCATTGCAGGATTTCTGATGGCTACTGCTGGCTTTTTTGTGCCAGGGGCTCACCCTATTAAAGGTTTTCGTACAATGTTGCGTGACTCTAAAAAACATATTTCCCCAAATGCCGGATGGCCAGAATCTGCCTGTGCAGGAGCCCTCGACCTTAGCTTGCTTGGACCACGCATTTATCAAGGACATCATACAAAACTAGTTTGGCTGGGAGATGGGCGAAAAAATGCGGAGGTGAGGGACATAAAAAGAATGCTTGTTCTTTTCATTATAGCCTGTTTACTTGCGACGTTACTCATCGTGTTAATCTATATTTCTATTCACTAATTGTAATACAAACTCAAGCAATACGAGAAATTTCTAGCAAATAATCTAAATCGAGAGAACCTTCTAGATGATCAGCAAGATGATCTAATGTCTCATCGATTTTATCCTGCCACACCAGAGAAGAGCGTGAACGACTTAAAATACTATTCAGGAATTTATGTCTGAAACCGTCTGCTGCAAATATTCCATGTACATAACTTCCTAATACTTTTCCATTGATAGAAGATGCACCTTCTGTCCCATGAGCCAGTTTAAGCACCGGTCTTTCTGTGTCAGGCCCAGTCGTGACCCCCATATGCATTTCATACCCGTGCACCAATTCACCACTGTTTATGTCCTCGCCTGTTACCGCCTCGAGACGCTTCTCCTTAGATAATATAGTGCTGACGTCTAGCAATCCTAATCCATCTGAAACACCGGGTTTTCCTTCTACACCATACGGATCAGAAATCGTTTTACCTAGCATTTGATAGCCACCACACAACCCCATCACACTAGCTCCTCGTCTTACAAGCGCTTTTATATCAACGTGCCACCCTTGGGAAAATAAATAATATAGATCGGCTCTGGTTGATTTAGATCCCGGCAATAGAACTAAATCAATATCAGCCGGCAAGGCTTGGCCGGGGCGTACAATTATAAGATCGACATCTGTCTCTGCTCTCAGAGGATCAAGATCATCAAAATTAGATATTCGAGGAAGCCTCGGTACTGCCACTCGTATACCTGAATTATTTTTAGTAATATTAACAGTAGTATTAATAGCAACAGCATCCTCCGCAGGTAAATAGTCTGCATCTGCAAAATAAGGTACAATCCCAAGAAACGGCACCTTTAAACCTTCTTCAAGAATGGGGATTGCCTCATCGAACAATTTCGTATCACCACGAAATTTGTTTACAATGGCCCCTCGAATAAGTTTTCGCTCTTCCGGCTCCAGAAGCTGTACCGTACCTATTAAACTAGCTATTACCCCGCCCCTTTCTATATCTCCAACGATGAAGACCGGGATATTGGCCACTGTGGCAAATCCCATATTAGCTATATCCCCAGCACGGAGGTTGACCTCAGCTGGACTTCCTGCCCCTTCTACCACAACAATATCTACATCCCGTGACAGACGTTCAAAACTATCTAGCACTCTTGGCATTAACTTAGGTTTTAAAGCATGGTACTCTCGAGCACTTGCATTGCCGTATACCTGACCTTGAACAATAACCTGTGCGCCAATTTCAGTTTCTGGTTTAAGCAATACTGGATTCATATCTGAACTGGGGCTTACCCCTGCAGCGCGCGCTTGTAATGCCTGAGCGCGACCAATCTCTCGTCCATCTTCAGCTACGGCAGCGTTGTTTGACATATTTTGAGATTTAAATGGTCTGACGGTAAAACCTCGATTTAGGTAAGCCCTGCACAGACCTGCAACTAGAAGGGATTTACCCACATGTGATCCCGTGCCCTGGAGCATAAATGAAATGGGCTTCGTCACAGTTATAACCCTAAAACTCTATTCCAACTTGGGCTTTTATTGATGCCTTAAAATGATGTTTAACTTCGGTCATTTCAGTAACCATGTCGGCAATCTCAATTAATTCATTTTTAGCATTCCGCCCCGTAACCATTACATGGAGATTATCCCGACGATTATCTAAAACCTTAACTACCTCTGTTAAGGAAAGATAGTCGTATCGGAGTACAATATTAAGCTCGTCAAGGATCACTAAATCATAACTATGATCAGTTAGCATTTTCTGGGCAGCTTGCCAGGCAGCTTTGGCAGCTGAAATATCTCTCTGACGATCCTGAGTATCCCAAGTAAAGCCTTCCCCCATCGTACGAATAGTAACTAGATTCGGAAATTGTTCTAAAATTACTCGTTCTCCAGTCTCCCACTTACCCTTTACAAACTGTACAATGCCAACGCGCATATCATTACCTACGCAACGCAAAGCTAGGCCAAACGCTGCCGTAGATTTTCCTTTGCCCTTGCCAGTATGAACCATCAATAAACCTTTTTCCTTAGTTTTTGTAGCCAACATACGATCTCGGGCGGCTTTTCGTTTGCCCATACGTTCAGCATGGTGCAAATCACGTTCGGATTCACTCATAAACTTTTTTGCACTCATGTTAACATGTCCCCTTTCCCTTGATTCACCAAGTTTTCTAACAAACTATGTGCTCTATTAGAACGTGGTTTCCACAAGCTACGGCGTAGAGCCTCCAATAACCTGGCTGACATTTCTTCTAATGCAGCCGGATTTACTTCAGCCATAAAGTCTAGGATTTTTTTATCTACAACGTATGCTTCAAATACAGCATCAAAATGGTGGTCTTTGACAGCATTGGTAGTAGCTGCAAAAGCAAATAAATAATCGACGGTTGCTGTTATCTCAAATGCACCTTTGTATCCATGGCGCATTACGCCCTTAAGCCATTTTGGATTTACTACTCTTGCCCGGATTACCCGACCAATTTCATCTTCAAGTGTACGTATTTTTGGATTTTCTGGTAGAGAATGATCATTATGATAAACTTTCGGTGCTTTTCCAGAAATATAAGCCACCGCTGAAGTTAATCCACCTTCAAATTGATAATAATCATCGCTATCCAAAAGATCGTGCTCCCTATTGTCTT
>CAYRUX010000054.1:0-35025 GCA_964427515.1 uncultured Rhizobiaceae bacterium | reverse complement strand
GCGTAATGTTTGCTATAGACTGGAAACTAGCTATTATTTCCTGTGCTATCTGGCTATCAGTTGCTACTCTGACTAGATATTCGTCACTTGCTTCACTAGCTGCAGTAATTTCTATTCCAGGCATTGCATATTTTTTTAATGGCCGCCAGCTTTGTGAATTTACAGCACTACTAGCCGTCATTATTCTCATTAAACATGCTTCAAATGTAGTTAGACTTATAAAAGGAACCGAATCTCGAATCGAGTTAACAACCCGTAAAAAACCAAAATACTAGAATGAATAATATTAACTTTGGTAATGGAAATAGGCTCCTTGTTTTCAAAAATAGTTCATAAGTTTGAGAATATTGAGCATTGCCATATACAATAAAGCCACAGTAAAAACGCCAAAGTAGGTTGACAGCGAAGAATCAACTTACCATTTTCTTGACATAACATCAGGCAACTCAGTAAATAAAGGCTAATAAGTAAAATATTTGTTTAACGCTATAAATTAAAATAATTCTTTTGAGATTAGTAGTCATATGAATGTCGTCGTCGTCGAATCACCAGCCAAGGCATCGACAATCAGTAATTATTTGGGCTCAGGCTTTGTCGTTCTGGCCTCAGTTGGACATGTTAGGGACTTGCTCGACAAAAATGGAGCTGTCAGTCCAGAGGCTAATTTTGATATGATTTGGTCAATTAATGACGATGGTGAAAAAAACCTTCGCGCCATTAGCCGGGCACTTGAAGGTTCTAACCACCTTTATCTTGCTACAGACCCCGACCGCGAAGGCGAAGCAATAGCATGGCACGTATGGGATGAGTTAAACAAACGCAATCTCTTAGAAGGAATTTCTGTTGAAAGAATAGTTTTTACAGAAATAAACAAAAATGCTGTTCTTCAAGCAATGGACAACCCTAGAGCCTTAGATGATGATTTAATCGATGCTTATCGCGCCCGTCGCGCTTTAGACTATTTAGTAGGTTACACACTCTCTCCAATTTTATGGCGGAAATTGCCAGGTTCAAAATCAGCGGGTCGCGTACAGTCTGTAGCGCTACGCTTAATCTGCCAGCGAGAGGCTGAAATAGAGGCTTTTGAGTCTCGGGAGTACTGGACTGTTACGGCAAATTTTACGACAGATTCCGGAGACGAATTGAAGGCCAGATTAACCCATCTCCAGGGAAAAAAATTAGAGAAATTTGATCTTTACAACGAAATAGCCGCAAAAAAAGCCTGTGACACAGTAATGACCGGTCAACACGCTATCAGTAGTATCGAAGCAAAAACTACTAAACGCAATCCCTCACCACCTTTTATAACTTCTACGTTACAGCAGGAATCATCACGCAAGCTTTCTTTTAGCGCTAAACGAACCATGACCATCGCCCAACAGCTTTATCAGGGAATAGAGCTCAACGGTGAACATGTCGGTCTTATAACTTACATGCGCACCGATGGTGTACATATAGCTGCTCACGAAGTTCAGCAGATTAGGTCGGCAATTAAGAAGAATTATGGTAAACATTATATTCCAAACACCGCCCGTGTTTACCGTTCAAAAGCTAAGAATGCGCAGGAGGCACACGAAGCAATCCGCCCAACAGACATTAATAGATCCCCTGACGTGATGCGCGGAATTCTGAATGATGACCAAGCAAAGTTATATGAATTAATTTGGAAACGTGCAATTGCGAGCCAAATGGAAAGCGCGCAGATTCAACAGACAGCTATTATAATAAGCCCTCATGATCATTCACATAGATTGCGGGCCAATGGATCCGTAATAGCGTTTGATGGTTTTTTACACATCTATCAAGAGGGCAAGGATGAGCCGAATGCAGATGATGTTGATTCACGCTTGCCCATGGTCAAAAAAAACCAGAGTCTCGACCTCACACAGGCAAGTCCAGAACAGCACTTTACTGAACCACCTGGGCGATTCTCTGAGGCTAGCCTCGTTAAGGAACTAGAGCGACTAGGGATCGGTCGTCCGTCAACCTACGCATCTATTATATCAGTGCTCCAAGACCGAAATTATGTTCGTATAGATAGAAGACGTTTTATCCCTGAAGATCGCGGGAGGATCGTAACTGTATTTCTTGAAAATTTTTTTGGTCGATATGTGGAGTATGACTTTACGGCAGCATTAGAAACAGAGTTAGATAAAATTTCAGACGGACAGCTTAATTGGCAGAACGTACTAGAAGATTTTTGGCAAAAGTTTAAAGATGCTATTGATGAAACATCTGAACTACGGATAACTCAAGTTATTGAAGTACTAGACAAAGTATTAGAACCACATTTATTCCCCACAAATGATTCTGGTAAAAATAGCCGAGACTGTTCCTCGTGCTCTGATGGTCGACTAAATCTTAAACTTGGAAAACATGGGCCATTTATTGGATGCACCAATTACCCAACTTGCCGGCATACTCGTCCTTTAAATGTGGGAAATGATAATGATGTTGAGCCCAAACTTCTTGGCACCCATCCGGAACTAAAATCAGAAATTAGCCTTCGCAAGGGACCCTTTGGTCACTACCTCCAGTTAGGTGGCAGCAATCAAGAAAATGGGGGCAAGCCAAAGAGAATATCTCTACCACGAAATTTGGCCCCAGATCAGCTAGACCTAGAAATCGCAATAGGACTTCTATCACTGCCACGTACTATTGGTTCTCACCCGGAAGATGGAAAAACTATTACCGCTGCAATTGGACGGTTTGGGCCATACGTAAAACATGACGGAAAATTTAAATCTCTAAAAAGAGAAGACGACATTCTTAGTATTGGCCTAAACCGCGCTGTAGTTCTGTTAGCAGAACCAAATCAACGAGGAAGTACGGTGCTGCGAGAACTGGGTAACCACCCAGATGATGGAGCACCAATCTTTCTAAAGAAAGGCCGCTATGGGCCATACGTACAACACAAAAAAACTAATGCTACCCTCACAAAAGGGCTGGAAGAGAAAACGCTCACCATGGACGAAGCTATCTCTTTAATTACCTCCAAACTTAAGAAAAAAAAGGTTAGTAGAAAGAAAAAAAAGGTAGCAACTTCAAGAACACCCAAGGCAAAAAGTTCAAAAAAATAGTTTTAAACTAGTAACGTGCATAATTAGTAATATCAGTATTTAGCCCGACCACTTGCCCATAGACAAACGAAATCTACTGCCACCTCCAAGCAAAGAAGGCATTTCTAGTTCTATTTCTAAACCTAATGGCAAATTTAACATATATTTCCAGACAATTCCATTTTCGTAGCAAAAGAAGACTCTATTACATAACCTTCTTAAAGAGCTCTTAGTTAAGGAAAACTTTTTGGTGAATAAATTAAAACGTCAAAAACGATGGCATAACAACACCAAGCTGTTGCCTAACGTCACCATGATTGAAATTCAACGAATAGATAAAAATGGCGAATTACGTGGTCGATTAGTATCAAATAAAAAACAATTTAGTGCTAACTATGAAATTTTTGTATCCCCATTGGCAGGAAATAGTGCCTCTCTTAGCGTGGGAGATAGATTAATTGCCAGATTAAAGAAAAATGAAAACGGTAGCTACGAAGCTAGGGCCATAAAAATTATAGAAACCGTAGGCGGACCTCTGGTTGGACTAATCGAACTGATTTACGATAGAAACAAAGATGCTAGTTTTGGGCGAATTAAACCCACAGACAGACGATTTAAAAAGGAGTTTATTGTAGCATCGAACCACCTAAAGAGCTCCAAATCTGGAGAATTAGTTTTAGCTGAACGTTTAGCCGGCTATCATCATAATCTGCCCAAAGCAAAAGTTTTAAAACGCTTAGGGCCTATCAGTTCAGATAAGATTATTAGTTTAGTTGCCATCCACTCAAATAATATCCCAGTTAAGTTTCCCAGGGTAGTAATCAAGCAATCTAAAAGCCTGATACAAGCAGACATTCAAAACAGAAAAGATTTGCGCTCCCTACCATTCGTTACCATTGATGGACCAGATGCACATGACTTTGACGATGCAGTCTGGGCAGAACCAGATACGAACCCGGATAATGTTGGGGGCTGGCATGCAATCGTAGCTATAGCTGACGTTACTTATTTTATGCGAGCTGGCGACCCACTGGATATAGAAGCACGAAATCGAGGCAATTCAGTATATTTCCCAGATCGAGTTGTCCCGATGTTACCTGAACACCTCTCCAATGATTTATGTTCGCTTAAGCCGGGAGAAGATCGCGCATGCCTTGCGGTGCATCTATACATTTGTCCAAGAGGAAATATTAAGCACTATAATTTTGAAAGAGGGCTTATTAGATCAATTGCGAGGCTAGATTACCTACAATTTCAGCTGGCTATAGAAAGGAAGCCAAGCGATGTGTTGAAGCCCTATTTTGAAAACGTCGTAATGCCCTTATATAATACTTATCTAGCTCTCTCTGATGCTCGAATAAGAAGAGGAGCTTTGGATCTGGAACTGCCCGAGAGACGTGTAACACTAGATTCGAATGGTCACATAAAATCTATAACAGAAGCGCCCCGTTATGACAGCCATAAATTAATTGAAGAATTTATGATTGCCGCAAATGTAGCAGCAGCGCAAATACTCGAAAATAAAAGCGTGGGGTGTATTTATAGAATTCATGATCAACCAGATTCAGAAAAATTGGAAGCTCTAACGGAAATTATTTCTGCCCTAAAATTGAAAGTACCCCGAAATCATCAGTTTAATAACAAGCAGTTGAATAAAATATTAAACAAATCTGCTGATGGGCCTTTTAAGCATATAACCAATACTTTGATTTTGCGCGCACAATCACGAGCCGAATATTCTACCAAAAACATCGGTCATTTTGGCCTAGGTTTGAGTAACTACACACATTTTACCTCACCAATACGCAGATATTCTGACGTACTAATCCATCGTGCTATAATTACAACCTTGCAGCTCGGGGATGGTGGCTTTCAGCCAGAAGATAAAAACGAATTAGACAATATATGCAGCCACATCTCAACAACTGAGAGACGGGCATCTATAGCCGAGCGAACGGCAACTGACCGCTACGCTGCAAATTACTTAATTAAATATGAAGGCTCTGAATTATGTGGTCGTATATCCGGCATTACTCGATTTGGCGTGTTTGTACAACTTGATGAAACGGGTGCAGATGGCTTAATCCCCTTCAGAACCATGCAAAAATCAAGGAGGCCATATAGTCAAGGAGACAATTCAATATCCCTAGGTTCTACCACCCTTAAACTTGGCGACCATGTAGTAGTAAAACTCCAGGAAGTCAATATTGTTACAGCTCAACTAATCTTAAGCTTAATTAAAATCAACGATCAATATATAGAACCTGCAGCAGCATCCAGAGTAAAAAGAAGCAGTCGAAAAAAATATAGAAAACTCCGTTCTAGGAAAAAGTCTAAATTTTAGTTTAGAATGCTGGCACCAATGATCAAATTAAGATAATTTAAGCGAAAATCTTTTCGCTCAAAGATACTAATTTTATATCTATCCGACAAACAAGAAAGTTATTCAAAATTACAGGTAATTCTATTTGGAGAAATTAAGTGGTTAAACCAACACCTTCACAGAAAAGCTGGCTGAAACGGGGATTGGAACAACCAGGTGGTAAACTTCCTTTGTTTGATAGCGAAGGCCAGGAAATTAGTGGGCGAACTGTCAGGTCATGCGTAAAAGCAGGTTGGGCTGAACCATGGTGCCATAATCCTATTAAACCAGATTGGTTAATCTGTCGTATCACTCCCGAAGGCCGATTAGCACTAAAAAAATAAAATAAGCTTTAGAATTTTTGAAACATTAACTACAGGTTTTGTTATTCAACGAAGCGCTTGATTCAGCTAGTAAATATCTTGGCCAAATCTACAGAAAATTCGCACTCTTCAATACTAGATACGTTATCTGTGATTACCGTTGCAGGTATTGTTGGCCTTACATTTGGTTATACCCTCCCCCTGCTATCACTTATCATGGAAAACAACAAAATAGATCCAACATTAATTGGGTTTAGCGCTGCGACAGAATCTGCCGCAATATTAATAGTAGGACCATTTGTACCTAGAATTATTCGCGCACTTGGCCTTCGAAAAATTATATCAATTGCAATTTTAGTTGGGGTTGCAGCGCTTTGCTGCATAGCACTTACCGATCCTTTGTGGGATTGGTTTCCACTAAGATTTATACTTGGAGGAGCCATTTTTATAGTATTTATTGCTAGTGATATCTGGGTTACTGAAGGGTCGACAAATCGTCGGCGCGGTTTGGTGCTGGCAATCTATGGTACTGCAGTGACTACTGGTATTGCTCTTGGCCCGCTTCTAATTCCTTTGGTAAAATATCACAACACATTTTCTGTTTTTATTGGTGCTATTATTCTCGCCAGTTCTCTACTACCACTGATTTTCGTAAATAATTTTCGCCCACATATACACAAACTTGATGGGAAACAGACGTTTACGATTTTAAAGTCCATTCCAATAATCCTTGCAGCTGCACTCGTATTTGGGATAGTAGATTCATCAGCACTTTCTCTTCTACCTATCTTTGCTCTCCATCTTGGCAGTGGAGAGGCTGAGTCTGTCAGATTGGTTAGTTTCCTCGTTGCCGGTGCAATATTTTTACAGCTTCCTATTGGCTGGCTATCTGATCGTTTCAATCGCCGTCTAGTTATAGAATTATGCGCACTAGGCGGAGGAGCTGCATCAATAACTTTCTATTTCGTCATCGGTTTTGACTGGGCTATATGGGTCTGTTTATTTGTTATTGGGGGCACCTCTGCTGCATTATATACAGTCTCTTTGGCTAAGCTTGGAGACTCATATACAGGCGGAAACCTGGCAACTGCAATCTCAATTATTGCTATGATATTTGCCATTGGTTCAACTACAGGCCCAATAGTAGGCGGAATTGCTATAACTCTTTGGGATCCCTATGGTCTTAATATGGTCATCATTGGATCATTTCTATTAGTCTGTTTAACCTGTATGTTTTTTAGGAATACCAAATTAACTTCTTTCTCCAATACTTGACAGAACCCCAACACTTTGTATTGTCTCGGCGTTAATCTATCTGTCTAACGTGAGTGCATCTTGTCATGGCAAAAGCAAACTCTATACTAATTAAACTCGTCAGCTCGGCCGATACTGGGTTTTACTACACGACCCGAAAAAATCCACGAACTCAGACGGAAAAAATGACACTACGAAAATTTGACCCCGTTGTGCGTAAACACGTGGAATTTAAGGAAGCGAAAATTAAGTAGTTGATCTCGGGCATTGGTATCACAAACAGCTGGCTCTACTTCACGCGAAAGCGTTCTACTGGAAAGTTTTTGTGTTGTGATTGGCTGCTTGTTTATATGTTATAAAAAACCCCGATTTTCCTATAAATAAAAGGCACCACCTGTCCTCAACTAAATTAAAAGATTTCTATATTCTTGATATTACTTTGTTTCTTATGGCTAAGCTATTGCACAAAGATGTTTCCACACAATTAATAGAATTGCCCCAAAATGTGCGAAGGCCATTGATATTATGTGATGCTGATGAGGTTTTATTATGTTTTATGAACTTATTCGAGAAATATCTCCATAAGCAAAATTTGTATTTTGCTTGGCGTAGTTACTCGCTGGATGGGAATATCCTGAAAAACCATAATGATGAACCTCTATCTAAAGATATGGTTCGCAACCTGCTTCTAGACTTTTATTCTACCAACTGTGAAAACTTGGAACCGGTACCTGGCGCCTCAGAGTCCCTTAATAGATTATCTGAAAAGGCGGACATAGTAATTCTTACAAATATATGGAAGCAATACAAAACGATACGGCAGCGTCAACTCAATGGCTACAACCTAAACTATCCAGTGATATGTAACATTGGAGCTAAAGGACCTACAGTCTCCTGGATTACTAAGAATAGAAACGCACCCACCTATTTCATTGATGATAGTGCAAAACATCACGCCTCCGTCGCTCACCACGCACCTGATGTGCTACGTATTCATTTTATTGCAGAATGTAGATTAGCCTATCTGGAAAAACCAGCTGAGAATGCGAACTTTAGGACAGACACTTGGTCGTCAACCAGCGTCGTAATCGAACGAGACCTCAAACAAAAAGGATTTTAAAACCTTGAACTTGTTTTACTCGATCGATAATTATTCCCGACATCCGCTTAGAGAATTATCAGATAAAAGCTCAACTACGATAGTCTAATGCGATCCTGTCACATTTACCTGTATTAAGACCATATATCCGAAAATTTCATCCCTCAATTTCAAGGGGAGTGGATCAGGAAGATATAAAAAGGTATGTTTATGGAAAGACAAACATTATCAAGGGGAGTTACCCACCATGTCTGGACAAATAGAAAATCGCCTTAGCTATTTAGCACTTGAATTACCAACACCTCCTTCTCCAGTGGCATCTTATGTGCCATACGTAAAGACAGGCAATTTGATTTTTGTCTCAGGCCAAATATGTTTTGTTAATGAAGACAGGTCTTTAGAGGGAAAAATTGGCGATAATCTAACCCTTGAACAGGGGCAACAAGGAGCACAAAACTCAATATTGAACACTCTAGCTCATCTGAAAAATGCCTGCCATGACGATCTGGATAGAGTAAAACAATGTGTATCATTACGCATATTTGTTGCAAGCGCTCCTACTTTTACTGACCAAGCTTTGGTTGCAAACGGGGCTTCGCTTTTAGTTGAACAGATATTTGGAGATTCTGGAAAACACTCCAGAGCAGCTGTTGGAGTTACCGTTCTTCCTCTAAATTGTTGTGTAGAAATTGAATCGGTTTGGGAAATTACAGAATAATTGGAATTGTAACTATGGCCATTAGATTTTCCGGAGGACACATACTCGTCCAAACTCTTATAAATCACGGGGTCAATGTGGCATTCTGCGTTCCGGGAGAAAGTTACCTCGGGGTACTTGAATCTCTGAGACAACACCAGTCACATATTCGATTAATAACTAATAAACACGAGAGTGGCACAACTTTTGGAGCAACAGCTTATGCCAGGCTCACTCACAAGCCTGGCGTAGCTTTCGTGTCTAGGGGTCCGGGAGCCACAAACGCAGCCATTGGCGTTCATACAGCGCACCAAGACTCTACTCCATTAGTTCTATTCATCGGCCAAGTTCCAACTAGTGAAATCGGTCGGGAAGCATTTCAAGAGATCAATTACAAAGAAATGTTCAAACCTCTTTGCAAGCATGTGTTGAGCATCAACGAAACTAACCAGATAGGAGAAATTACTCACCAAGCATTAACCCTTGCTGTCAACGGACGACCTGGCCCGATAGTTGTAGAATTACCAGAAGATGTTAGCTTTCAGAAAGTCACAAATACTTCCATTCCCTCACCTCAGGAACGAAATATAAAGGTTCCAGAAATTGAAGACATTACGCGGGCAGTTAAATTAATAAATGCCTCAAATCACCCGGTAGTTATCGGTGGAGAGATGATCAATTTTGAAGAAGCCAACCAACTATTTGAATTATTTGCAAAAGCAACAGGGGCAGGTGTGTGCTCAGCATTTCGAAGACAGGGTGTGATTTCAACAGAACATCCTGCTTATTTAGGTCATTTTGGTCTCACTTTAGCCCCATACCAAGAAGTTATGTGGCAAGATGTTGATCTGGTAGTAGCTATGGGCACGAGATTAGATGCAGCTACCACAATGGACTTTCAACTAATCAAGCAAGCACAGAAACTAATTCAAATTTTTCCAGACCCTATTGTCCTTAAAACTAATAATGCTGACGTCGCTATTAACTCAGATTGCGCAACCACTTTGAATGAGATTATAAAACTGCTCGGTAATACAGCCCCAAAAGATCGTATTGCATGGAGAGAAGCTCAACGCACAAAGTATGTAGAATGGGCAAACGCCGAGGACGAAGGGGTTATTGGCGATGTTAACATGGTAGAGATCATGAAAATTCTTGGCGATACACTACCAAATGATTGTACAATTACAAATGATGCTGGCAACTTTTCAACCTGGATTCACCGTTACCTTCCTTTTAAACACCCCAAGTCTCAAGCTGCTCCAGCTTCTGGATCTATGGGTTTTGGAGTGCCTGGTGCTATCGGAGCACAACTAGCAAGACCTGATAGCCTTATCGTCTCTCTGGCAGGAGACGGCGGCTTCCTTATGACCGGGCAAGAAATGATTACTGCAGCTGAACACAACCTCCCTATTAAAGTCATTGTGTGCGACAACAATGCCTATGGGACTATTGCTATGCACCAGACCCAAAAATACGGACAACAATGTCGATACGCTGTTGACATAAAAAGTCCTGATTTCGCTTCAGTAGCCAAGGCATGGGGCATTCAATCCTGGAGCGTTACAAAAACAAAACAATTTAAAGAAATTTTACATTCCGCAATAGAACATAGAGGGCCAACTCTAATCCACCTAAAGACCGATTTACGAGACTTGGCAGCTTCAGGGATGAAGCTTGGTAGCCGTTGACGTGATAAACACTGACCCATCAAATAATGTAGTGGATAATTTCTCAGAGTACACGTTTACGGTGCTAACCTCCATCAAAGATGTCAAAGCTGAGACATGGGATGCCTGCATAGATGAAAGCTATCCCTTTGCTAAACACGCCTTTCTTAGTGCCTTGGAAACAAGCAATTCTGCGAATGCTGATACCGGTTGGCTTGGACAACATATAATCATGAAGAATAAGCTCGGGCAAACAGCTGGTATAGCTCCCATGTATTTAAAAAACCACTCCTATGGTGAGTACGTCTTCGATCACGGTTGGGCAAATGCTTTTGAGCAAGCTGGGGGTCGTTATTACCCAAAACTGCAAATATCGATACCGTTCACACCTGCAACAGGTCCGCGGTTACTTGTTAATAGAACAGCAACACAGCATGCAAAACACGATGATAACGTTATTTATCAAGCCTTGCTTTCCGCGTGTATCTCACGATGTGAGCAAGTAGGTGCGTCCTCCATTCATGTTACCTTTCCCAACGAATTTCAAGCTCAAATACTGCAAAGTTGTGGGTTGATGTTACGGACAGGAATTCAGTATCACTGGAAAAACAGAGGATATAGCGATTTTGAAGATTTTCTTAGCTCTTTAACCTCTCGCAAACGTAAACAAATTCGACGCGAACGAAAAGAAGCATCTGCATCAGGATTACAATTTAATGTATTATCAGGCGATGAGATTAAGGAGCATCATTGGGATGCATTTTATTCTTTTTATCAACATACCAGTGGCCGAAAGTGGGGAATACCTTACCTCACAAGGGATTTTTTTAGTCTTCTTGGTGAAAAGATGAGCAACCAAGTAGTGCTAATGATGGTCGAAAACGGAACCCGCCCGATCGCTGGAGCCCTTAACTTAAAAAGTGATGAAATTTTATACGGTCGAAATTGGGGTGCAATAGAATTTCATAAGTTTCTTCATTTTGAAGTATGTTACTATCAAGCCATTGATTATGCCTTAGCAATTGGCTTGAAATCTGTAGAAGCGGGAGCTCAGGGAGAGCACAAACTCATTAGAGGTTATATGCCTTGTCAGACTCATAGTGCTCATTGGATTGCCAACAAGTCTTTTCGTGGGGCGGTAGAGAAATATTTAGAGCAAGAAACCAAAAATATTGGAGAAGAAATCTCTTTCCTTGATTCCCTAACTCCGTTTAAAACCAAAAAATAAGGACTAGGTAGCTATTACAATAACATTTACCTGATACCGATATCTCTTATTTAAGATATCCTATCTTAATGAGTCACTCTCCCAATCTGAAACAATCTCGTCAGCCTTCTGAAAACTTACAGGTATCCGACTTTGAGGGGGAGCTCCGTCAACCCATGCTGGGAAAAGAACCTCGACAAAAGACTCATCGCCATTAACGTGGGTTTTTACTAACTCGCGGGATTTTATTTGCGGATGGGAAATTACTTCATCAATTTCGTAAATTCTCTCAAAACAGCAGTCAGCAGATTTAAATAACTCCTCCCATTTAACCATATCCTTTAATTTGATAAGTTCAGATACTTCAGATATCAAAGAATCTTGCGGGCACTCTTCCCATTGACGTTTTTTCCATTCTGGTTTTTTAACCGTATCACAGAACTCCTCCCAAAATTTCTCCTCTACCGCACCAAGACTCATGAAGCGGTCATCTTTTGTTTTGTATATATTGTAAAATGCGGCGCCACCATTTAAGTAACTCTTCTTACGTGATATCTCGAATCCTGGTCTAAATGACGCAGTTAAGGTCCACATCTGCCAAGGCATCACAGACTCTGCTATACTTGTGTCAATAAAACACCCTTTACCTGTACCCCCAGGCCGATCTCGCCCCATAAGGCCTCCCATAACCGCTAGCGCTGCTTGAATTCCACTAGACCAATCAGCTGTAGGAGGAAAAGCCATCGACGGTTTTTCACCAGGCCCTGATGCGACCAGGCCGCCCATCAACGCCATATAATTAAGGTCATGACCCGCCCTAAATTTATAAGGGCCGTTTTGACCCCAGCCAGACAGAGCGCAATAAACCAACCGGGGATTAAGCTCTCTAATACGCTTCTCCCCCAAACCAAGGCGGCTCATAACGCCAGGCCGGTACGACTCTACAATGACATCAGCATTCTTTATTAAACTTTCAATTTGCAAAATCCCCTCAGGCTTTTTCAGATTAATTTCTAAAACTCTTTTTGAGCCGTTGACAAGTTTGTACCAGACCGAAATCCCATCTTTATCAATTGGTCCAAATCGGCGCATGGGTTCACCTCCAGGAGGCTCAATTCGCACTACATCTGCCCCCATATCGGCAAGTAATAAAGTAGCATATGGTCCAGGCACATATTGGCTAAAATCTAGTACTCTGATACCCGATAAAAATTGAAAAGACACAGACTCAATCCCATTTGTTGAATAAAATACAATTCTCTCCAGTTTTGATGAATCAAAACTGCCATTAAGAGGTTTAACAAAGACCCCTTACCTCACTAACTCTTTTGAATCTTTTAAATGCTTCTGTTTCCTGTTTTGAGGTATTCCTTTTTGTTTGGGAAACGTGGGATAATCAAAACTTAGTTTTCCTTCTAGAACATCGACGCGCACAAGTCCGCCCTTAGATAATTTGCCGAATAACAACTCTTCTGCGATTGGTTTCTTTATGTATTCCTGAATGGTACGGCCAAGTGGCCTAGCACCGTAGGCAGGGTCATATCCCTTCCTAGCCAGCCATTTTTTTGCTAATAGGCTTAATTCAATTTCAACCCCTCGGTCTGCTAGCTGATCCTCTAGTTGCATAACAAACTTATCAACTACACGTGCAATTATCTTTGTAGGAAGATTTTTGAATCCAACAATCGCATCAAGCCGATTTCGAAACTCTGGTGTAAACGTACTTTTTATTGCTTCACTATCTTCATCTATTTGTCTGCTGCGTTCAAACCCTATAGCTGGCTTTACCAAATCAGCTGCACCGGCATTGGTAGTCATAATTAAAAGCACGTTTCGGAAATCAACCGTCTTACCATTATGATCAGTAAGTTTGCCGTAGTCCATAACCTGCAGTAGTACATTAAACAGGTCAGGATGAGCTTTTTCTATTTCATCCAACAACAGAACGGCATAGGGGTTTTTATCGATCGCGTCCGTTAGTAATCCTCCCTGATCAAAACCAACATATCCCGGAGGTGCTCCAATAAGACGAGAAATTGAGTGACGCTCCATATACTCACTCATATCAAATCTTACCAGCTCTATTCCAAGCGTGTGCGACAGTTGGCGAGCCACTTCAGTTTTTCCAACGCCAGTCGGCCCTGAAAAAAGATAACAACCTATCGGTTTTTCTACGTCTCGCATCCCAGCTCGTGCCAGCTTAATTGCAGAAGCGACTTGGCTCAGCGCCTCATCCTGACCAAATACAACAGTTTTTAAATTACGTTCTAAGTTCTTAAGTGATTTTTTATCACCATGGCTAACATTTTTGGCAGGAACCCTAGCTATTTTTGAAACTATAGCTTCTACATCCTTAATACCAATAGTCTTGCGCTTTCTATTATTTTCTCCGGAAGAAAGTTTTTGTGCGGCACCAGCTTCATCAATGACATCAATTGCTTTATCAGGCAATTGTCGATCGTTAATATATCGGTTTGACAACTCTACTGCTGAGCGAAGTGCTTCGCCAGTATAACGAACAGCATGGTATTCCTCGTAATAAGATTTTAACCCACGCAAAATATTTACCGCATCTTCTATCGAAGGTTCTTTGATATCGATTTTCTGAAAGCGACGAACTAACGCCCGATCCTTTTCAAAGTAATTTCTATATTCCCTATAAGTAGTGGAACCTATACAACTAAGAGATCCGCTCTGTAACGCCGGTTTAAGCAGGTTTGATGCATCCATTGCCCCCCCTGAAGTTGCACCAGCACCTATGACCGTATGAATTTCATCTATAAAAAGTATGGCGCCAGAATACGCCTGCAATTGCTCCATAACGGCAGTCAGGCGCTCTTCAAAATCTCCCCTATAACGAGTTCCAGCTAACAAAGATCCCATATCCAAGGCAAAGATTGTCGCTTCACGTAAAACTTCTGGTACTTCTCCTTCAAAAATTTTCCTAGCTAAGCCCTCGGCAATAGCCGTTTTTCCAACCCCAGAGTCTCCTACAAACAACGGGTTATTTTTTGTTCTTCTACATAGCACCTGAATTGTTCGTTCGATTTCATTCTTGCGACCAATCAATGGATCAATTTTTCCATTTGCAGCCTTCTCGTTGAGATTGACACAATAGTTGTCTAACGCCTCACAGCCATGTTTCACATCAGATTCATTTTTATTTTGCGTATCATCACCAGCTATATTTTGTTCTTCATTGACCCGTTGATTCACCTTCGCAATACGGTGAGAAATATAATTTACTGCGTCCAACCGCGACATGTCCTGTTCATTTAAAAAATATACTGCATGAGATTCCTTCTCAGTAAAAAGAGCGGCAAGTACGTTCGCACCATTAGCCTCACCCTTCCCAGAAGACTGGACATGCAATACTGCTCGCTGCAGTACACGCTGAAAACTATTCGTAGGAAGGCTATCTTCCAATTTATCAACCACAATGTCCTGAAGCTCAGTATCCAAGAACGCCTTAAGGTCACTGCGCAGTTTTTCAATATTAATACCACATGCTCGTAGGACGACCACCGCGTCAGTGTCATCACAAAGAGCCAATAGGAGATGTTCGAGTGTCGTTAACTCATGACCTCTATGTTTGGCTAATGAAAGCGCTCGGTGCAACGATTTTTCTAACTCCGCAGATAACATATTTTAAAGCCTATTTGTAATACTTAAATAATTAGTTAAGAGTTAATCCTTTTCCATAGTGCATTGAAGAGGGTGTTCATTTCTACGAGAAAAGTCCATCACTTGAGCCACCTTTGTTTCAGCAACCTCAAAAGAATAGACTCCACAGATTCCAACTCCCTTCCGATGAACATGCAACATTACCTCTGTGGCTTTCTCATCCGCCATACTAAAAATACTTGTTAAAACTAATACGACAAATTCCATAGGTGTATAATCATCGTTTAGAAGCAGCACCTTATACATAGACGGTTTCTTTGTTTTAGGCTTGGTCTTAGTTAGGGTTACGGTGCCGTCACGCTGTCCTGTATTATTTTTATCTTCACTCATAAATTTATCACAATATGTCAAATTATAATAATGTTCCGAACCCTCTTGACCGTTTCACTCAGCCCACGATTTCAGTTTGTGAAAAGAAATAAGAGATCTCTATTATAGCATTCTCTTTGGAATCTGACCCATGAACAGAATTGGCTTCCACAGACTCCCCGAAATCCTTTCTGATTGTTCCTTCATCTGCATTCGCTGGGTTTGTTGCCCCCATAACTTCTCGATTAAGACTAATCGCATTATCCCCTTCAAGTACTTGTGCCACTATTGGGCCTGAAGCCATATAACGACATAAGTCTCCATAAAAGGCGCGTTCAGCATGAACTACATAAAATAATTGCGCCTGTTCAAGCGTCAATAATAACCGGCGTTGACCAACGATTCTTAAACCAGCATCTTCAAAACGTTGATTAATTGCTCCCGTCAAGTTTCGCCGAGTTGCGTCGGGTTTAAGAATAGAAAGAGTCCTTTCAATTGCCATTTGTAAACTCCCAAAAATTAAGATGGCGCGTTATAATTGTTTTAACCTCACCAATCAACAAAGTTCTATTTTATTTCTCTTTAAACCAAGCACCACCTTCTCCCTGTTTCCAGAAAGTCAATTGATAATCCTCGGCTTTATAGTTAACCCATCTATTGCGAGCATCGCTACATGCAATTTTGCTATTACCATCGAATATGTCTAAATAACGACTAACCCCATCCAAAAAGCTTAATTTTGCTCCATCGAGAGCTATAGCAACATCCGCATTATTTATATTTTCAATTATCTTCTCTCGTCCCGTGGACAACAGTATGGGATGATCGTGACAATACTCATCACTTACCGTTCCATGTGCCAAGAATGAAGTCGAGATTTGCGTCCAAAGAGCTAGGCTAAGTGAAGATATTCGATCATCTGAACTACTAATTACACGCACACGATGATGCGAATCAAGAGCCTTTTGTAGGAGAGTGCATAATGCATTTTCCAACGATGTAGTTCGGAGCTGGTAAAATGCCAATTCAGCCATCTATTCTTTCACAACTATAAGGTTGCATCATACAACCAAAATACGACATTGTCAGACCTCATAATAATCAGTCACTAATTGGTTTAGGAGTCGCACTCCAAATCCTGAAGCCCCCTTAGGTACGATGGGATCATCTCCTCCCTTCATCCAAGCCATTCCCGCTATATCAATATGCGCCCACGGCGTCTCTCCAACAAAACGTTCTAACAGTTGAGCTGCAGTAATGCTTCCTGCCTCGCGACCCTTACCAACATTTTTCATATCAGCAATCTCAGAATCAATATCTCTATCGTAACGTGCACTCATCGGTAACCGCCAAACTTCCTCACCTGAAACCTTTCCTGCAGCAATTAATCGATTAGACAATTCATCGTCATTACTGAATAAGCCAGCCTGATAGGTTCCTAAAGAAACTATAATTGCTCCTGTTAGAGTTGCTAGATCAACTATAAAACGCGGGGAAAAGGTTTTTTGCGTGTACCAAAGAGCATCAGATAAAACGAGTCTTCCCTCAGCATCGGTGTTAATTACCTCGATAGTCTGTCCCGACATGGTAGTCACGACATCTCCCGGCCTCTGAGCATTTCCATCTGGCATATTTTCCACTAGTCCAACAACACCAACAACGTTGGCACGTGCCTGACGACCTGCCAGAGCTTTCATCAACCCTATCACCGCACCAGCACCGGCCATGTCATATTTCATTTCTTCCATGCCGCCTGAAGGCTTGATTGATATACCCCCGGTATCAAATGTGACGCCCTTACCTACAAATGCAAGAGGCTTATCATTTTCTCTGGAACTTCCGTTCCACTGCATAATAGCAATGTATGAATCTCTGCGACTTCCCTGTCCCACGCCCAAGATAGCCCCCATCCCAAGCTCTTTCATTCGTTTCTCTGAAAGTAATTCTACATCAACGCCAATTTTTGTAAGAGATTCAATATCCTCTACAATGGTAGATGGGTATTTAATGTTACTAGGTTCCGATACTAAATCCCGAGTAAAATATACACCATCAGCAACATGTTGGAGTTTCAAAAATGCCTGCTCGAAGTTACTTATGTTTTCGGACATCAAGGTAAGTGTTTTCAATGAAGGCTTTTCTTCATCCATTATGTGTGTTTTATATTTATCAAAACGATAAGCTGCCAGTCGCGCACCAAGGCCTACCTCTGCAACCATCTCTTCGGTTGTAAGGGGGCAATCATTGGGACTTTCAATCACAATGCTAGCAAACTCGTCGCCTGTTTTGTTAACAGCAGCAACCGCTGAAGCTCCCATACCTTGAATCTGTAATTTACTAATATCACTGGGAATACCAAGACCAACTAGAATTAATCTAGAAATGTCTATACCAATTACTCCGTTCAATACCAAAGTAGTGTTCTTCTTTCCTGTAAAACGTGGGTTGGTCGAAATTCCTTTAACCAACTCTCCAGACATAAGCCGATCAATTTCAATACCCATGGGTGAAAGTGTGCAACCCTCTACAACACCAAGGACAAGCGCTCCGGACTCGGGCACTAAAAACTCAGAAGATACGATTTTCATATTACCTCTTTATATAATACCTAGATCAATGGAATTGTTTTCCAATCACGTATATTAAACTATCCTTATGCACAACAATGGGGAAGTGGTATTCTCAGAAAAATGCTTTAATGCTCAAATATAGACGTTTTGAAAATCTGGTTAACCACTTAAAAGTCGTAGAAACATGTTTAAATGTTATATAATTTTAAAAGATCTATAGTCATATGACTTGGCCACACTCTTGTCAGTCTAGATCCAAATTTAGATGGCTGTACAGTTTAGAACAGGACAAAAGCTTTGTAAGGACGCTATAATCGCCCATGCTCCGACATCAGCGCTATATTCTGAAGCAACTTTTAGGCCCTTTTGTCCTGATAGCGATTGGCCTAACCCTCGTGATATGGCTTACACAATCACTTAGACTGGTTGATTTAATAGTAAATAAAGGTCTGTCCCTTAGTACTTTTTTTTATTTCAGCTTGCTATTATTACCAACATTTATTGGCGTTATTTTGCCCATAGCTTTATTTAGCGCCATATTATTTGCTTATAACAAGTTGGTTATAGATAGCGAAATTGTATCACTAAGAGCAGCTGGATTAAATACTTGGTCACTAGCATCTCCAGCCATCTTATTGGCTACGATAGTATGCATCATTGTTTACGCTATTAACCTTTATTTTATTCCTACAAGTTATCGAGAATTTAAAAGTCGCCAATTTGTTGCACGTGCTGATTTCTCATCAGTGTTACTCCAAGAGGGGGTTTTTACTGATTTAATCGACGATGTAACAGTATATGTGCGCGCTGGAGGCCGAGATGGTATGCTGCGAGGTATATTAGTTCATGACAACCGCGTTGCTGGTCAACCTATAACGATGATGGCTGAACGTGGAGCTTTTGTAAAAACAGAGGAGGGCCCACGCTTTGTTCTGCTCAAAGGAAACCGACAAGAAATTAATAAAGACCAAGGACAATTATCTTTACTTTACTTTGATAGTTACGCGCTAGATCTTGGCCAATTTGCCAAGGATCCATCAAGTCGATGGCGTGAACCCAGAGAACGCTACGTTCATGAGCTATTTAATCCCGGGGATAATGATGATGATCAACGTAATATTGGAAAATTTCGGGCTGAAGCCCATCAACGTATAGTGACACCCTTGTTTTCCTTTGCCCTAACGGCAATTGCTCTTTCAGCTTTACTGAGTGGCCACTTAAACCGGAGAGGTCAGTGGCAAAGAGTCCTTACCGCAATTGCCGGAGCATTTGCTTTTGAGGCTGTTGGACTCGGACTAGTAAATGCGGTCGCTAAAACTCCAAACATGGCGCCATTAATGTATCTTAATATTTTCATCGCTATAGCAATATCTCTGTTTTTCCTAAGTAGTCGCTTTCGCAAGCATATATTTTATCGATTTTCCACCTTAAAAATTATAAATCGTTGAATTGATATAACACTATGCGCCTATCAAGCACATTTTCCTTTTACATAACACGCCAATTTACAATTGGGATGTGCCTAGTATTCCTAATCTTTATGGCTACCATATTTATTTTTGATGCTGTGGAGATGATGCGTAGAGGCTCCGGTCCAAACCGTGAACTTGCTACAATCGGAATTCTATTGCAAATGGCTATGTTGCGTATTCCCTTTATGGCGCAAAAAGCGTTACCATTTGCAGCGCTAGTTGCCGGACTCTGGACGTTTGCTAGGATGACACGAACGCAAGAACTAGTGGTTGCTCGTGCTGCAGGTGTTTCTGTTTGGCAATTTCTATTGCCAACCCTTATATTAGCCCTTGCCCTCGGCATATTTATGATGACAGTGTTCAATCCTATGTCTGCCGCAATGGTTTCCCGATACGAACACATGGATGCCAAATACTTACGTGGAAAATCTAGTTTACTAACTCTTTCAACATCCGGGATCTGGCTTCGTCAAGGTGATGGCAATAGACAATCCGTTATTCATGCACAGCATCTTAATCAGGAGAGCCTTACTCTACATGATGTAATAATTTTTCAGTATGAGCATGACGATTTATTTATTCGGAGAATAGATGCAAGCAAGGCTCAGCTTGAGGTAGGTTATTGGAATTTAGAAGACGCTGTTCTAACAAGCCCAGATCAACCAGCCAAATTTGAGGATCTCTATACAATGTCTACAGAACTCACTTTTGAAAATATTGAAGATAGTTTTGCTCCTCCTGAAACATTATCATTTTGGGCCTTACCAGGATTCATAGAAGTTCTCGAAGCGTCAGGTTTCTCTACCGTGCGACATCGATTACATTTACACTCCCTTCTTTCCGGGCCTCTACTCCTTTGTGCAATGGTATTTATTGCTGCTACATTTTCATTACGGTTTTCGAGAAGAGGTGGAACTTGGCTTTTAATTTCAGCTGGGGTTTTGTCTGGATTTATCCTGTATTTTGTTTCAGACTTAGTGCTAGCATTCGGTTTATCCGGCCAAATTCCGCCGGCACTTGCTGCCTGGACTCCAGCCGGTGTGTTTACACTAATTGGTGCTGCAAGCCTATTTCATATGGAAGATGGCTAACGTAGAAAACCATGATCTATTTCTTTTTAGCAACACTCGCTCTCCTTATATCAGCAACTCTCACAAGTACACTAGCAGAAACTTTTAAAGCTGAATTGGACAGAGCGGATGCTAAAAAGCAGGTTTTTATGAGTGCGAACAGTCTCTCCTACTATAAGAACAGCGCCCTTATCATTGCGTCCGGAAACGTCGAAATATCGCAAGGCGGGAGAATCTTAATTGCTGATGAGGTATTATATAACGAAAGAACTGGAAGCGTTACAGCCACAGGCGATGTAACTCTATTGCAACCAAATGGTGAAGTAGTATTCGCAAATACAATTGAACTGTCAAATGAGATGAGTGAAGGCCTGGTTAAAGACTTAAGGTTGTTAATTGATACTCAAACACGTTTTGCTGCAAATAGTGCAAAGTTAAGCGGTGGCACTCGTACCGATATGAACAAGGCGGTTTTTTCACCCTGTCAATTATGTCCCGAAAACCCAAAAGAGCCGCCTCTCTGGCAAATCAAAGCTATTCGAATAGTGCATGATCAAAAAAACCAAGATATTGCCTATTATGATGCATGGTTAGAAGTATTCGGAATCCCGTTGATATATACGCCCTATTTTGAACACCCTGACCCTACCGTAAAAAGACGAAGTGGGTTTCTTGCTCCAACATATGGCTCTTCATCAAATATCGGCTTTCAACTTACGACTCCCTATTACTGGAACATAGCCCCCAACGAAGATGCAATCTTCAAACCAAAATTTACAGGCAATGAAGGTGTAGTATGGGGTGGAGAGTACCGTAATCTTTCAAGTGTTGGAAATTATAAAATGGACGGCAGCCTTGCCTACGTTTCTAAGAGAGATAACTCGGGAAAGAAAACTGGTAGCAATGAACTACGCGGCCATATATTTAGTGACGGGCAGTTTACCCTAAATCCGATTTGGAAATACGGATACGAGTTAGAAGGCGCAAGTGACGATACTTACTTAAATTTTTATCGTATCGAATCAAAAAGTACTTTGGTTACTCATCCTTATATTGAGGGCATTAATCGTCGCAGTTATGCCTCCGCTAATGCATATATTTTTCAGGGTTTAGACGCCACTGATAACCAAGACACAATACCAATCGTTCTCCCTTTGCTAGATTTTCATCATATCTCTGACCCTAATTACATCGGCGCCTATCAAACAGTTGATGCTAATATTCTAGCCCTTCACCGAGTAGAAGGCTCTGATAGTCGCCGATTGTCTCTAGAGGGGGGATGGCACCTTCCACACATTGATTCATCTGGTAATATTTTCAAAATATCCACAACACTCCGCGGTGATGCTTATCACGTAAATAATGTGAATTCCCTTGGGGCGTCACAAAGTGTGGATTCCCGAGGATTAACAGGGCGCATACGCCCAGAAGTGCTAGCAGAGTGGCGTCTACCATTAACGCGTAACTCAAAAAGTGTTCAGCAGTTGCTCGAACCAATTGTCCAATCAATATTGAGCCCATATGGTGGAAATCCGGGGAAAATACCTAACGAGGACAGCCAAGATTTCGAGTTTGATGCTACTAATCTGTTCAGTAACAACAGGTTTACCGGCCTAGATCGTGTTGAATGCGTGACTCGCTTTAATTACGGAATTGTTATCGGTTTATTCGGCACCCGGGGGGGTAATGCAAAGCGATAATTGGACAAAGTGCCAGGTTTAAAAAAGACCATACATTTAATTCAGGAAGCGGCCTGGAGAACAGATTTTCAGATTATGTTGGAAATATAAATATTTCTCCTAGGGAATATTTTGACTTCTCTTACCGGTTTCGCATAGCGAAAAAAAACTTTTCTGCCCGTCGGAATGAAATCGGACTTTCTGCCGGTCCAAAAGCCATAAGCGTAAACCTGAATTATGCAATGCTTAAAGAGCAAATCTCAGAAACTGATACTACTGCGTTCGCTAATCGTGAAGAGGTGGTTGCCAACACCACTTTGCGACTGACTAACGATTGGAGAGTTGGTGCAGGAACAAGACGTGATCTGACTGGTTCTGGAGGAACCATTGATTGGAGTGGTGCATTGACTTATGAGAATGAATGCCTCCTCCTTACAACTCAACTAAAAAAGAATTTCACCCGTGATCGAGAAATTAAGCCAGAAAAAAGCTTGTCGTTTAAAATTAAATTAAAGGAATTAGGATAAACTCATGAAACATGATGACTCTTCAACTAGAAATGTTTGCTGAAAGACACCGAAGTTACTAATTTTGTTAGATGTATAAAATACTTAAGATACTTCATCCCCGATTAGTGATTGCTGCTGCACTCAGCGTTTTGCTGATTACCGGTGTAATTATTTTTTCTAAACGTCCTTGTGCACAGGAAATTATGCGAATTGCCGCAGTCGTAAATGATCAAGTGATTTCGATTTACGACCTGGCAGCCAGAATAAATATGGTTGTAGCAGCTTCGAATCTAACAGACACACCGAAACTTCGGCGTCAAATTGCCCCGCAAATTCTCCAAAAATTAGTGAATGAAAAATTACAAATACAGGAAGCAGTCCGGCTCAATCTGCCAGTCACAGATACAGACATCAAAAATACCATAGTCCGAATTGAAAAGAACTTAGGAGTAACGGCCGGTGGTTTCGAAAAATTCATTACTTCCCGCAAACTAGATCGTGAAGCAGCTATACAGCAAGTTACAGCAGAAATAGCTTGGGGAAAGGTAATATCTGCTCGACTGCGCTCTAAAATTTCTGTAGGAGAAGATGAAATAGATGAGGTCTTGGTCAGACTGAAAAATAGTAAGGGACAACCAGAGAACCGCATAACGGAAATATTTCTTGCAATTGCATCTCCCGAGCAAGAAGAAGAAGTTACTCAAACAGCCAACAACCTAATAAGTCAACTCAGACAGGGCTCAAAGTTTTCGAGCATTGCGCGACAGTTCTCACAAAGCGCCACCTCCGCTGTAGGAGGTGATATAGGCTGGGTGATTTCAGGGCAATTACCTAAGCCAATCGAACAAGCACTATCAAATATGAAGAAAGGCGACGTATCGAATGTAATCAGAACATTTGATGGCGTGCATATTATTAAATTAGTTGACCGAAGATTTGTCTTAACTGCAGATCCGTTAGATGCCAAATTAACACTGATCCAGTTGGTTATGGGCGAAAAAATTAATAATCATATCCTTTTTAAAGAAAAATTAGATAATTTGCAGAACAAATCCATAAATTGTGATGATATTTTAAGTTTAAGTTCAGATTTTGTGTCATCACAATCCGGATACCTCGGCGAAGTTACTCTGCATGACATGTCTCCTGAATTACAAAAGGCTGTTCGTTCACTGCAGGTTTTAGAGATGAGTGAACTACTGTCTTTTGATAATAGCTACAGGATTCTAATGGTTTGCGAGCGAAAAGAAACAATCGTAAAGCAACCCTCACGATCAAATTTACGGGAAGATATTGGTACTAGACGTTTAGAACTAATGGCAAGACGTTATCTTCGCGACCTTAGGAGATCAGCATTTATTGACTTTCGGATCTAATTAGGAGATTGACTTTGGACAGTCTGGCAAAAACACTTTCCAAGTACCAACTCAATGCAAAAAAGTCTCTGGGGCAACATTTTATACTGGATCCCTCACTTTGCTCAAAAATTGTTCGCTCCGCAGGTTCTCTAGATCAATTCACCGTAATTGAGATCGGGCCAGGAATTGGGGGTTTGACTCGCGCTCTCCTACAAAACGGGGCCAAAAGGGTGGTGGCAGTTGAACGGGATAAGAGGTGTCTTCAGGCGCTTAATGAAATCTCTACAATTTGGCCTGGTCGCCTCAAAATTATTATTGGTGACGCACTAAATACTGATTTGTCAAAAAATATAGTAGGTCCAATAAAAATAATCTCCAATCTCCCCTATAACATTGGTACAGCCCTACTACTCGAATGGCTGAAAACACCACATCGATTTTTTAGTTTAACACTAATGTTCCAAAAAGAAGTGGCTACTAGGATTTTAGCAAGTCCTGGTAAAAAAGACTATGGGCGTTTGTCAGTCATGGCACAATGGTGTTGCTATACAAACCATCTGTTTGATATTAACCCAACAGCATTCACTCCTCCTCCCAAGGTTAATTCATCTTTAATTCAACTCACTCCTCGAGAAGTTCCAATATTTCCAACCGATCGCGATAGTTTAGAAAAAGTCACCTTGGCAGCCTTTGGACACCGCCGTAAGATGTTAAGGACAAATTTTAAAAATATATTTGAATACCCTGAGATTCTTTTGAGAGAAAACGGTATAGATCCGACAGCTCGAGCAGAAACACTCACCATAGAACAATTTTGCAAATTATCTCGCCAATTGTCCCAAACAATTGACCCATAGTAACAATTGTTTTACTTGATTATTTAACTCTCAAAAGAGTAGGGCAAATTACCTCGCAATATCCTTGTCCTTAATTTCTACAACCTATGAAAAATGGTGAAATTATACAGTAATAGTGATTTTAGTTTCATATCTCTAAACCATAAATATATTTGTAATGATTAAATTTCGTCAAGAAACCAAAGTTGATACTCCCGACATTGAAGCCCTGCTAGATGTTGCGTTTGGCAACCATCGTTATTCCCGCATAGCATACAAATTTAGATCTGGAGTTAGAGCAATTCCAGAACTATGCCTTGTTGCCTATAAATACAATCAACTTATAGGTAGTATAAGATTTTGGCCCATAGATGTTTCTGGCTCATCTGAAGGCCTCCTGCTTGGTCCGATAGCTGTTTATCCAACTTTCTCACGCTTAGGTATTGGCACTCAACTAATACAAAAGTCACTAGCTCTCGCAAAAACTGGTGAATACGACATAGTGGTTGCCTTTGGTAGCCATAAATATCTTGGTCGTTTTGGTTTTTGTAATCAACATAATCTTAAAATTGAAACTATAACCGATATCGACCAAGAACGATTTCTAGTGCTAGAACTAAAGTCTGGTTCGAGAACAACGGCAAACGGTCTTGTTAAAAAGGTAAACTCTTAATTTACCGCAAAATACCCCCATTTGTAAGAGATTGTACAAAATGATCTATATTTAAATAGCGCTTTCTACGGGCTCGTTCTGCTCTGAGAATGGCTTGGGCTGTTGCAACGCTATCATCTAGAGCAGTATTAATAATAACGTAATCATATTCCTTATAATGGCTCATCTCATTGACAGCCTGATCCATTCTTTGTGCCACCACTTTATCACTATCTTGTGATCGTCTACGCAAGCGATTTTCTAATTCCTTCAATGACGGGGGCAAAACAAAAACCGTAACTAAATCCCTCGGAGAAGTTGCAGCAAGCTGTTGTGCGCCTTGCCAGTCAATATCGAAAATTACATCCATTTCGTGCGCAAGCAATTCCTCAACATGATCCCGTGGTGTACCGTAACAGTGCCCAAAAACCTTTGCGTGTTCAAGAAAACCGCCCTGCTCAACAATTTTATCAAACCTAAATTGATCAACGAATTTATAATCACGACCCTCCAGTTCATCAGGTCGTTTTGGCCTTGTAGTGACTGAAATAGACATTTGAGTATTATTTTCAACCTCAAGTAGTCGCCGCGCAATGGAGGTTTTTCCTGCACCAGAAGGAGAAGACAAAACGAATAGTATGCCTCGCCTTGCAATTTGCATCGACATATTAGCTCTACCATTCAGCCATTATCATTATATATTTTGAAATTGCTCACGGAATTGATCTATAACAGTCTTTAATTCTATGCCGATCTCACATAACTTGTGGTCATTTGACTTAGCACACATGGTGTTTGCCTCTCGGTTTAGTTCCTGAGCCATAAAGTCAAGTTTTCGTCCTATTAAACCACCTTGTTCCAGCAGCTTACCTACACCCGCTATGTGACCTTCAACACGATCCAATTCTTCACGGATATCAATTTTTACAAAAACTAATGCCAGCTCCTGTGCCAACCGTTCTTCGGGAATACTTACCCCATCACAATCGAGTAAAGTATTAACATGTTCGTTAATTCTTTCTTTGATTCTATTGGATCGCAAGTCAGCGCTGGTTCGAGCTTGGTCGATAAGAGATTCCATAGAAGCCAGTTGATTAGCCAACACCTTCTTTAATCTTTCACCTTCATACGCTCGCGCAACCTTCAAATCATCTAAGACTCTATTGAGGTCAGACTCTAGTACGTTAAATTTAGCGCTCTCCTCTATCGAAAATTCTACCTCTGATTTTCTTTCTAACACTCCAGGTAAGGCCAACATGCCATCTAACCTTGGTGGCTTAACGCCTGATTTTTTGACATAATCTTGAGTGATAGCTATTAAGTCATTTAATAGTTCACGGTTAATTTCAAGCCTCGAATTTCCTTGATGTGATTTTAGTTTCAAGATAACAGACACGGATCCACGCGAAAATCGCCTAGCAGCTGCTCTTCTAATAATTGGCTCGAATAACTCCATTCCATTACAAAGTTTGCATCTTAAGTCAAATGTACGACCGTTAATACTTTTAGCTTCCCAAACATAATCAAAGGATTCATTAGAGCCCTCAACTTGAGAAAACCCTGTCATACTTTGAACTGTCACTTATATTCCTTTCAAGCTAATAAAATTTACTAAATCACTGCGATAAAGTTAATATATACTGATCGAAAGGTAGAACAACCTCTCAACTATATCATAAATTATTTTTGCATACGTTGGTTCTCAGCATTTCTAAATTTACGCCATATCGCTACATTTTTATTGTGTTCGGCTAGGGTATTAGCAAAAACGTGGCCACCATCTGGACTAGCTACAAAATAGAGCGCATCCGTATCAGTAGGGTGAAGTACCGCTTCGATGGAAGCACGGCCTGGATTAGAAATTGGGCTAGGCGGTAATCCTTTATACAAATAAGTATTAAATGGGCTGTTAATTTTAAGATCTTCGCGACGCAATGCTCGGTTTAATGCCGACAACCCTTTTGTAATTGCGTAAATTACTGTCGGATCTGACTGTAATCTCATGTTTTTCCGTATTCGGTTAATAAAAACACCTGCTATTTTTCCCCTTTCATTAGTGAAACCAGTCTCTTTTTCAACAATGGAAGCTAACGTTACTACCTGATCTATCGTTAGAAATGGCAAGTTAGAAGAGCGATCCTTCCATAACTTTCCCATTAACCTTTCGAAAGTTATCTTCATACGCTGTACTATACTCTCTCGAGAGTCACCCCTACGAAAATAATATGTTTCGGGCAACAGCGTCCCCTCAAGCGGCACTATACGTATTTTCCCTTTCAAACCTTCAGTATTTTTGATTAACTGTAAAATTTCATTGCTGGTTAATCCTTCTGGAATTGTTAGACGATAGTTAACTACTTTCCCAGATAATATAATTTCCATTATTTCACGCGGGGTAGCATGAGCGGGGAATAAATACTCCCCTGCCATTAGTGAACCGCCGTCACCATTCCGCCAAACACCAAAAACAAAAACTTTATAATCGTCTATAACACCAACTGAATAAAGCTTGTCAGCAATCAACTGAACACCGCTACCTGCCATTATATTCACCTTAGCAGGCACTGAATGCGAACCGGGCGAATCAAAAGCTCTTTCTAGGAAATAGCCCCATATTCCTAGGGCTCCAATAATGATAATAAATGCAACTATAATCCATGTTAAAATACGTCGAATGGGCCTAGCCACAGCCATTTACAAGTTAAGAAACCTTACCAACCACCAGCGTTGCATTAGTTCCACCGAATCCAAATGAATTGGACATAGCCCGAACAACTTTTCTTTCCTTCGGTTGCAATGGAACCAAATCAAGGTCACAACCTTCAGACGGTTGTTTAAGATTAAGCGTTGGTGGCACCACGCCGTGATTAATTGCAAGTATTGAAAATATACATTCAACGCTGCCTGCTGCCCCTAGTAGATGGCCAATAGACGATTTTGTTGAAGACATAGATAAGCGCTCAGCCGACGCACCAAACAGGCGCTTCACCGCATTCAATTCAATTTCGTCTCCGAGCGGCGTAGAAGTCCCATGGGCATTAATATAATCTATCTCATCAGTATTTAACCCTGCCCTATTTAAGGCATGACTCATAGACTTAAACCCCCCAGACCCGTCCTCAGGTGGTGCTGTTATGTGAAATGCATCACCACTCATACCGTACCCTAAAATTTCTGCATAAATAGTTGCTCCCCGTCTTTTGGCATGATCATACTCTTCAAGAACCACAACTCCAGAACCCTCACCCATAACAAATCCATCACGATCCACATCCCATGGTCTGGACGCTTGCTCTGGAGTATTGTTAAAACCAGTTGAGAGGGCTCTGGCCGCTGAAAAACCAGCTATACCAAGGCGTGTGACACCAGCTTCCGCCCCTCCCGCAACCATTACATCCGCTTCGTCAAGCATTATCAAACGGGTAGCATCACCTATGGCATGTGCACCCGTAGAGCAAGCAGTCACTACTGAATGATTGGGGCCCCTGAAACCATATCTTATTGAGACGTGCCCTGAAGCAAGATTAATTAAACTTGAGGGGATAAAAAAAGGACTAAGCCCTCTAGGCCCCTTCTCATGAACTAGTATCGCTCCTGCTGCAATTGTCTGCAAACCACCAATACCAGACCCTATCATTACTCCAGTGCGATCTTGATCTTCTTCCCCTTGTGGCTTCCAACCAGAATCCTCAACAGCTTGAACAGCAGCCCCCAAAGCAAAAACGATAAACTGGTCCATACGACGCATGTCCTTGCTGGACACATAATTAATAGCGTCAAAGTCTCCAGGATCATTCCCTTTAGGTACCATAGCAGCAATCTTTGCTGGAAGATCTGAAACGTCGAAGCTATCTATCGGCCTCACCCCAGACTTCGCCTGCATAAGGCTCTCCCAACAGTACTTTACGCCATCACCAAGGGGCGTCACGAGACCCATACCCGTAACTACCACTCTCCTCACAGCGAACCGCCTTCTCTTCGAGAATATTGGTTATGCGGTATATTTGAACCAGCCATTGGGCAGTCCTTGCCAAATAATTTAAGAGCTATCAGGTAATTTGCTCTATATAATTCATGGCATCTTTGACGGTCAGAATTTTTTCTGCAGCATCATCCGGTATCTCTCAACCGAACTCCTCTTCAAAAGCCATCACGAGTTCAACTGTGTCTAAACTATCTGCGCCTAGATCGTCAATAAAACTCGCGCCATCTGTTACTTTATCTTCATCGACGCCCAAATGTTCGACGACTATTTTTTTAACCCTTTCGGGGATACTACTATCACTCATTAATCATTCCTTGGGATGTTACGTCGCAATCCATTTTTACAGTCTATAATAAGCTCAAAACTCGGAAGGCACAGCCTTAAAATTAAAAATTAATAACGAATCTCAAAACCAACCTTTCCTGAAGGGGTCGCTAGGTAACATACTTCTCATAGGATTGCCACCAATCAGCTGCTTAAATTATATCATGGCCATCCCACCATTGATATGCAACGTTTGCCCGCTCACATATGAAGCCTCTTCACTGGCTAAATATACGCAACCGGCTGCAATATCGGTCACCTTACCGATTTTTGCACTTGGAATTGCAGAAATCACGTTTTCTCGCTGTTTATCGCTCAATTTGTCAGTCATAGCAGTTTCTATAAACCCTGGTGCAACACAATTCACTGTAATTCCCCTAGTCGCAACCTCTAAAGCTAATGTCTTAGCCATTCCCGTCAAACCTGCCTTTGAAGCAGCATAGTTGGCTTGACCAAAATTTCCCATAGCTCCCACGACAGCTGTTACAAAAATTATACGTCCCCAACGAGCTTTCATCATAGGCTTAATGGAGGCTCGAGCGAGTCGGAATCCCGCGTTTAAATTAATATTTAGTACCTCCAACCACTCGGAATCCTTCATTCTAATTGCCAGATTATCTTGTACAATTCCAGCAGAATGCACCAATATATCCACACCACCCATTATTTCACACGCCCGTTCACAAAGGTTATCAATAGAACTGGCATCACTCAAATCGCAGGGCAGGGCAAAAACTCTATCCCCTAGCCTCGCACTAAAGTCATTCAAAATCTCTGCTTTACTTCCTGAAATTACCAGTCCAGCCCCTTGCGAGTGTAATGCTTCAGAGACTGCTGTTCCAATCCCACCAGTAGCACCAGTTACCAAAGCCCGTTTTCCTTCTAAATTAAACATTTTAATTCCTATATATTACAAAGACTTAAGAAAGTTCTCAATCTGTTCAACATTTCCAACCGATATTGCCGATAGACCAGAATCTATTCGTCGGGTCAAAGCTCTCAATATGCTACCAGAGCCAATTTCTGCAACTAAATCAATTCCATCGCCACTCATTGTCATTATAGTTTCCCGCCATCGAACCATATGGGTTACCTGTCTTTCGAGTAGCACTCGAATTTCAAGAGGTTCGATCACTTTTTGAGCAGTAACATTAGCAATTATTGGGACTGACGGTTGACTTATAACGGTTTTTGCGAGTGCTTCAGACATAATCTCAGCCGCAGGCGACATCATAGTACAGTGAAATGGCGCGCTGACTGGCAAAATTACGGCCTTCTTTACACCCAAATCAGTGGATATGGCGATAGCTCTATTTATCGCATTTACTGAACCACTTATAACCACTTGTCCTGACGAGTTATCATTTGCAATGTCGCAAACCTCACCTTTGGAAGATAATTCAATAATTTTTTCAGCAGTTTTTATGTTTGCCCCAATTAGAGCGGCCATTGCTCCCTCTCCAACCGGCACCGCGTTTTGCATTGCCTCTCCACGCAAACGTAGTAGATTAGCAGCATCTTGTACATTGATGGCCCCTGTGGCTGCGAATGCGGAATATTCACCTAAAGAGTGACCTGCTACAACCTCTACAAAGTCATTGATGTTTTTCTTATGCTCGCTTTCAATTATGCGCACTACAGCTATTGACATGGCTAACATTGCAGGTTGAGTGTTGCGTGTTAAACGCAACTCCTCTTCGGATCCATAAAAAATTAGTTTGGATAGTTTTTCTCCTAGGGAGTCATCTATCTCTTCGAAAACCTCCCGTGCCACACTAAAATTATTGGCTAAATCGTGCCCCATTCCAACAATTTGTGACCCTTGCCCCGGAAATACGAATGCTCTTTGCACTATGATGTCTCTTCTAATATTACAAATATGTATTCTTTCCCAAGGGTTAACTGCTATAAGGAAACTGTCAAGCGCCCTTGCGTGCTGTTACCAATAATGTATAGTGCGGCGCCCCAGTGATACTGAAAATGTATTTTTTGTGGAGATTTTTATTCTAAACCTTATAGGTACTTAGTGTTGAGGAGACACTTTAACATGGCACTTTATGAGAACACCCTAATTGCCCGTCCAGATATCTCGAGTCAACAAATTGAAAGTTTATCCGAGCAATTTCAAGAAATCGTTCGTGATAATGGAGGACAAGTGGCAAAAACCGAATATTGGGGCCTCCGGAGTCTAACCTATAAAATAAAAAAGAACCGAAAGGGACACTATCTCCATATGCAATTAGACGCACCTGCGGAAGCGATACACGAAATGGAACGCAATATGCGTATTAGTGAAGATGTAATGCGTTATTTAACTATTAAAGTAAACTCATTAGACCCTGAGCCTTCAGCCGCAATGATGGGTAAAAGTTCCAAAGAATCTAAAGAAAAAATTGAAACAGAAGGCACTGATGAAACTGGAAAGGGCGTTCAAAAAACTGAAACTCTAGAGGCGTCTCCTGACACTCCTTCAGAAGATGATATTGATGATAAAGACGTAAACATAGATACTGAAAGTAATTAAGGTCAGTAGGACAACACTGAAAGATTTTAGAATAGGATATAGGAATGGCAGATACTTCACAAAACCGTGATAACAGTTACCGTGATGGATATTCAAACCGCGGGGGTCGCCGCGGTAATGGTGAGCTACCCTCAGTCTCTTTCCCTCGCAGACCATTTTTTCTGCGTCGGAAGTCATGTCCATTTAGCGGCCCAGGTGCGCCGAAAATTGACTATAAAGACGCCAAGTTATTGTCACGCTTTTTGTCTGAGAGGGGCAAAATTGTACCAAGCCGAATTACAGCTGTATCGTTAAAAAAACAGAGGGAATTAGCACGTGCTATAAAAAGAGCAAGACATCTAGCGCTTTTACCCTACTCAATACATTAATGCCTACATTGATAAAATATTAATTACTAATTTTCGCCCATTTAGGAGCAACTTATCCATGGAAATCATATTACTAGAACGCATTGATAAGCTTGGAGCATTGGGGCAAATCGTAAAGGTTAAGGATGGATATGCCCGCAATTACCTGTTGCCTCAAAAAAAAGCTTTAAGAGCTACTAAAGACAATAAAAGACGTTTCGAACAGGAACGGGACGCACTTGAGAAACTTAATGATGAAAAAAGAAACACAGCGCAAACTGACGCCAACAAAATTGAGAATCGTCAATTTGTTCTCATTAGGCAAGCTAGTGATACCCTTCAACTGTATGGATCTGTAAGCGCAAAAGATATAGCGGAAGCTATAATTGCAACAGGAGTTGATATTAGAAGACAGCAAATTCGACTCGATAGACCTATCAAATCACTGGGTGTATTTGAGGTACGCATAGCGGTTCATCCAGAAGTGCTAATTAAAGTAAAAATAAACGTGGCACGATCAGAGGAAGAGGCTGATCTACAGGCCAAAGGTGGCTCCATTAGTGCTGGTGAAGAAAATGATAGTGTCCATGAAATAGATGAAATTAATACTGATAGTGTTGCAGAAGCGCTGTTTGAATCGCCCGAAAAAGAATTGGAGGCTCTGGCCGACTCGAATGAAAATAGCTCTTCGGAAACTATCTCTATTTCTGACCCTCAAAATAAGTCAAATGACCGGCCTGGCACTCCGGCCAGCGAAAGCCCAGCTGATTAGCTTTCGATTGGAACGAACAAGATGCTGTGTAGAGTTCTCTTCAAGACGTTAATAAGCTGGGGCACACTTCGAATTATCGATGCAAACGGCAATCATCACAAATATGGCGGAAAATCTGGGCCACAAATTACCGTTCGTTTGCACGACAAGTCCCTTCATCACAAGTTATTTTTTAATCCTAGGTTAGCCGTTGGCGAAGCGTACATGGACGGATCACTAACTTTAGAAGATGGAAGAACAATTATTGAATTACTAGATCTAGTTGGTGCTAATCTCGATATTCTAGAAACTTCTGAACACCATAGTATAGTTAAAGTTAGAAATTTTTTGACACCTGTTTTCCGGCCAATTCAGCAATATAACCCCATCCACAAAGCCAAAAAAAATGTAGCGCACCATTACGACTTGTCTGATGAGTTATTCGACCTTTTCCTTGATAAAGACAGGCAATACTCCTGTGGTTATTTTGAAACGCCCAATGATAGTTTAGAACAGGCACAGTTAGCGAAAAAACATCATTTGGCATCCAAGCTTATTTTGGACCAGCCCAGTCTAAATGTTCTAGATATTGGCTCAGGCTGGGGCGGGCTTGCAATATATTTACACCAACAGACAAAAGCTAACGTAACCGGACTTACTCTTTCAACCGAACAACATGCCTACGCGACGCAAAGAGCTAAGGATCTCGGTATTTCAGATAATGTGCGTTTTGATTTAAAGGATTATCGGTTGGAAAATGGGACCTATGATAGAATTGTCTCAGTCGGCATGTTTGAACATGTGGGAGTTAGTTACTACGTGAAATTTTTTAAAAAACTAAAAAGTCTTTTGGCCTCTGATGGTGTTTCGGTCGTCCATACTATTGCTCGCTGGGATGGGCCTAGCGTTACCAACCCTTGGCTTCGAAAATATATTTTTCCGGGTGGATATACTCCAGCTATGTCCGAAGTGTTTTCAGCTATCGAACGCACAGGATTAAAAGTACTGGATGTCGAATTTCTTAGATTACATTACGCCGAAACTTTAAAACATTGGTCAATCAATTTTCAGAAAAATAGAGATAAAGTAAAAAAGTTATATGATGAACGTTTCTGTCGCATGTGGGAATTCTATTTAGCTGGTGCAGAAACTGCATTCAGACGAAATAATCATATGGTGGCACAATTTCAAATCGCGAATGATCAGGAAGCCGCACCTTTAACAAGGAATTATATGTTCAATTGGAAACATAACCACCCTATTTAATTCTCTTTAGATAAGTTA
>CAYRUX010000053.1:0-2661 GCA_964427515.1 uncultured Rhizobiaceae bacterium | reverse complement strand
GCCGGCGTAAACACCACTACCATATCATTTGGACCTTCTACTACCTTATAACCGTATGGCTCACCGCGCGGTATATAGAATGCAAAGTCCTTCGATACAATCTGCGTTTGACCGTCAATAGTCAACTCAGCTTTTCCACTTAAAATATACACAATCTCATCATGATCAGCGTAGACACAATTTTGATCATTGTAACCTTCCTGCAAGGTTGAAATATTGAACGACATGTTCTCGGAACCATGCTCACGCCTTACTAAACGCCGGCTTATAACCGAAGAAGTTTCATAGACTTGCGCGTCATCAAGTTGCATTACTTTAATTCTGCTCATTTTTAATCTCCTCTATGAATTCTATTTGACCGTCCACCATCTACATCAAATACAGCTGCAGTAACATAGGAAGATTTATCTGAACAGAGCCATAATACCATATCTGCGATTTCTTCAGGCTCAGCCATTCTCTTCAGCATTGATCCGGTTTTAGCGATTTTATGTGCAGCTTCAACTCCAATAGATCGCTCCCAAATTTCCGTCAGGACAAAACCAGGGCGAACACAATTAACTCTAATCCCATGGTCCGAGTATTCATGAGCTAGTCCCTTGGTAAAGGTATCTACTGCCCCTTTGGAGGATGCATAGACCACATCACCCGGCAGACCGCCATACCGAGACGAAATAGACCCAACATTTACAATTGTACCGCCAACGCCGTTTACGTTTTTGGACATGCGTTTTACAGCTTCGCGAGCAATTATAAAAAGACCCAGAACATTGGTATCAAAGAGCTCCCTAAGCCCTTCCGTCGTCATTTCTGGGATTAAAGTTTCATAATCTATAGCGGCATTATTTACGATATCTGTTACGGGACCAAGTTCTGTATCTACCGTTTCTAGCATGGCCAAGATATCTTCTTCCTTACCCATGTTTGCCTTAACGGCAATTGCTCTCTGACCCGCCTTTTTCACCGCTTCGACCACTTCCTCTGCCCGATCACGCGCGTTGATATAATTTACAGCAACATCATACCCGGCTTCACCTGCGCCCCTGCAAATAGCGGCTCCGATACCCCGGCTCCCGCCTGTAACTAGCATAATTTTTGTCATAATGATCCACCATAGTTGTTATTCAAAGTATTTTATACATTGGCTAACTAACGCAATGTCCTTTGGATTCGCTTCCTTGGGAACTAGTCGTTTTTCTCGAACTACATTAAGCAATTGTTCATCCATCTCACTTCTTAAAGTCTTAAATCCGTAATTCTCGTAAACTGATAAAGGCTGCCCTCCCATAAAGCTCATTACAGGCCGGCTCTCCGGTGTTGCTTTTGCCACGACCCCACTAAAACCCGATTCTTTTGCCCACACTAGAAGATACTCTAACATTGCTTTCCCTATCCCTAGTCCATGATAATTTTTATCACGAGCCTCTGTCTCATCAAATTGACCCACATGGTAACAATAGATTGAAAGGGTACGATCTCGCAAAATAGGCGCATCTGGGCCAAAGTCACCCCAGTATAATGGATCCCAAAGCCCATTCGGCGATGATATTTCCCGATTATATTCCCTAAATTGGAGCTGTGCGATATGCTTTGAGTTATCAAAAACTAGGATAGCTGACGACCCCAGGGATTCTATTCGCTCATATATTTCCGAATCCGTGCCCTGACATGCCGTCGGCACGCCATTTTCAATATCATCTCTGATCATAACGCGGAAGGTAAAATTTTTAGTAATTTTGCGGCCCAGTCTCAGCTATTAGTGTTACATAATTGTTTATATCCATACTTCTTGCTACTCTTCATTTTATTACTAATTGTAAAATTACCCTTTCTAGTTATTTGTTAAATATTTTATTGTTAAAATACTGATTTTAGTAAGTACCACAATAGGGAGTAAAATAATGAGGATCTTTAAGTTCGTGGGTAGATTATTGCCTGCAATTGTAGGCGCTGCGGCACTGTTTGTCGCCGGTACCGCAATAAACAAACAAGCATCAGCTGCTGAAACTCTTGATGTAGGAGCAATTCAGCCGTTAGCAGGGGACTGTGCTCAATGGGGAATTCCAAGTGTTAGAGGCATGCAATTTTGGGCAGATCAGTTAAATGCTGACGGTGGCTTATTAGCTGGAGACGGCAAACGTTATAAGATCAACCTCAAGACTTATGATAATGTCTGCTATATTCCCGGTGAGGAATTGAAGGCTGGTCGTAAGGCTATTCTGGATGACAACATCAAATTCATGCTGCAAACATTCACTCCCGGAAGTCGGCAAGCAATTGCCCAAATGACTACGGATAACCAAGTTCTAACAACATCTTATGGTGCCGGCTATCTCAGCAAAGATCATCCTTACCTAAATGGTGGAATAACTGGATCACCTGCCGCTTATATGCTCATTGCAAGTCGCGCAATCCAAGCAAATCCAGATGTAAAACGCGTCGCTATCATTACTTCAGATAACTCTTTTGGCCTAGCAGCCAAGGCATACTTTGAAGCCGGCATTCTTGCTCATGCTGATCAGGTTGAAATAGTTTATAATGAAAGTTATGCGCCCGACGCCACCAAGGACATGTTAGGCCTGCTTACCCCGTTGATGGCATCCAAGCCAGACATGGTTTGCCAGCTTGGTTGGGTTCCAGCCCAATTAGCTTCCGCGATCG
>CAYRUX010000052.1:0-9655 GCA_964427515.1 uncultured Rhizobiaceae bacterium | reverse complement strand
AAAACTTACCATTCTAAATCTCATCCATTTACCAGGTAATTACACATTTCAGTTCTAATATCTCAAAATCTCATGTGTCCAATAGAACATAAATTTGTTTGTTATCCCAGAATGGGTATATCAGGCATAACAGTAAGTTCCAACCCGCACGCATTGCCATTTATAAGAGAGACTTGCGAGAAAAGTAACATAGTTATATACAGTCAATGTCATAAAGGAATTTTAATATGAAAAATGAGATCCACCCTGATTACCATGAAATTACTATCGTGCGGACTGATGGAACTAGCTTCAAGACTCGGTCTACTTGGGGCAAAGAAGGAGATACAATGACACTCGATGTCGATCCACTTTCCCATCCCGTCTGGACAGGAGGCAATCAGCGGTTAGTAGATACAGCTGGTCAAGTTTCTCGCTTCAATAAGCGGTTCGCTGACTTTAGCATAAAGTAGATTCTATCTCGGAAGATTCTATTATTAATCCACAAACAGTTAGCCACTATACTTAACCGTTCCCTCGCTTGCCAAATCTCCATCTTCGCTTGCAGCCCAAACTTGAACAGATTGATTGTTAGAATCATTTGCTCCTCCAAGGATCATGGAACCTACGTCAAAAAGTGGCGCAAGAGCACGAAAAGAAAATTGATCAATTACTTTATCACCACAGTTACGTCGGCAAAGGTCTACCATTAACGTTGCGATTAGCGGGCCGTGAACCACAAGACCTGGGTAACCTTCGACTTCGGTACTATATTTTCGATCATAATGTATCCGATGTGGATTAAAAGTTAACGCCGAATAGCGAAAAAGTAATACTGAATCCGGTTCAACTTTTCGCGTCCATGTAGCTTGGCATGGAATTCTCATATTATTCTTAGGCACAGAAGATGATTTGGACGCTTCTCTATAAACGAGGTTTTGTTCTTCTTTGATCACTACTTCTTCAGTCGAATTTAAAATCGTATGTTTAAGGTTTACAAATATAAGCTGTCCACTCTTTCCCATCTTTGGCGTAATGCTCTTTATTAAAGTATGTTTTGATGCCGTTTCACCTATTCGCAAGGAACGCAAAAATTTGATGTTACTTCCAGCCCACATGCGCCGCGGAAGAGAAATTGTTGGCATATTGCCCCCTCTTGCCCCATGCCCATCTATTCCAAGTTGCGATTGACGAGTGTTATCCCTGAAATACATCCAATGCCAACATGGTGGTAAAGGATCACCATTTTTTGGCTGAACATTATTGTAGTCTAACGTTGCACTCATTCCAGCAACCAGACCACCGTCAATGACATCCTGTTGCTCCCAAGACTTGCCTTCCCACCCATCAAAGTCATTCACCGCAGCTCTCCCAATTTCTATTTCTCATGTTTGTAATTTGAAAATTCAGCCCATACTTTCTTAGTATGCTCTCCAAGAGTTGGAACTGTGGCTACACCATCACCGGTACTGGAAAATATTGCTGGTGGAGCTACAACATCTACCTTCCCTGTTGCTGTGTTCACTGGCATCCACCTTAATTGTGGATGTTTAGCTAAATCAGATACTTCATTAAATTTACCAAACGCAATTTTCGCTTCAAATAAGCTTTTACATAACGGCTCTAAGTTTTGTGCCGAGAAACATTTTGTAATTACATCATCTAAATCTTTGCGATTTTCTAAACGAGCTGCATTGCAAGAAAAATTCGCGTCTTTCGCCAAATCATTCCGACCTAAAACTTTTTCACAAAACTGAGACCACTCCCTATCGTTCTGTATAGCGATTACTATTCGACTTCCATCACCAACATAGTATGCTCCATAGGGTGCTATCATAGCATGATTCAGACCACTGCGTGCCGGAGCACTGCCACGGTGATTATGATGAAGGAGCGGTACGTTCATCCAATCTGCCATACCATCAAACAAAGAAATTGAGATCGCATCACCTTGTCCGTGTCTAGCACGTGCAAATAGCGCTTCTAGGATGGCTCCGTATGCATTCAGCCCAGCACCGAGGTCACAAGCAGAAACTCCAACACGTGCTGGTTCTTCCTGAGTTCCAGTCATAGCCACAATGCCAGCTTCACACTGTATTAAAAAGTCATAAGCTTTCATATCTCTATAAGGCCCAGAATCACCATACCCGCTAATATCACAAGTAATAAGATCCGTGTGTCTTTTGCGTAATAACTCTGAACCGAAACCAGCCCGAATTGCTGCACCAGGTGATAAATTTTGAATAAATACATCTGCATGAGAAATTAGCTTGTCTAAAAACTTTGAGTCCTCTCGATTTTTAAAATCTAATACTACTGACTCTTTTCCGCGATTAAGCCAAACAAACCAGGAGCATTCCCCATTAATATGATGGTCATAAGATCGAGCAAAGTCGCCGTCAGGGCGTTCGATCTTTATAACCCTAGCACCTGCATCTGCGAGACGAGAGGTTGCATAGGGTGCGGCCACAGCCTGTTCAACTGAAACGACTAAAACCCCTTTTAAACGCTCGGACATACGTTTTTAATACGATCGGGGCATGCCCAAAACATGCTGTCCGATATAAGCAAGAATGAGATTGGTAGAAATTGGCGCGGTGCGATAAAGGCGCGTTTCCCGAAATTTCCTTTCCACGTCGTATTCTTCCGCAAAACCAAATCCACCCAAAGTCTGCAAACATACATCGGCTGCCTCCCAAGAAGCCTCCGAAGCAAGTAATTTTGCCATATTTGCTTCCGAACCACAGGCTACCCCTGAGTCGAATAAAGCAGCTGCTTTTCTAGTCATTAGATCAGCAGCCTGAGCATTTGCATAGACTCTGGCTATGGGAAACTGAATACCTTGGTTAGCACCAATTGGACGATCAAACACTACTCGGTCGGATGCATATTTACTGGCCTTTTCTATAAACCATCTAGCATCTCCCAAACACTCGGCCGATATTAATATGCGTTCTGCGTTCATGCCGTCTAGAATATATTTGAAACCTTTTCCCTCCTCACCAATCAAGCTACTGGAAGGTATTTCTAGATTATCAAAAAATAGTTCATTTGTTGAGTGGTTAATCATTGTCCGAATGGGACGAATTTCAAGACCATGCCCTACGGCTTTGTCTAGCTCTACCAGAAAAACTGAGAGCCCATCAGATCGCCGCTTGCAATCTTCTTTTGGTGTTGTGCGTGCCAATAACAAAAGTAGATCAGATTGACTAGCTCGGGAAATCCATACTTTTTGTCCATTCACGATATAGGTGTCATTGCCTCTCTTTTCAGCAGAAGTTCTTAATTGGGTAGTATCAGATCCAGTTCCTGGTTCAGTTACTCCGAACGCCTGAAGACGGAGCTTTCCACTTGCTATATGTGGCAGATACATTTCCTTTTGTTCATCTGTACCATGCCTTAATAATGTGCCCATTGTATACATCTGCGCATGACTAGCCCCTCCATTACAACCAGTTGAATGAATTTCTTCCAAAATTGCCGCTCCAGCTCTGACACCAAGGCCACTACCCCCAAACTGTTCGGGAATCATAGCTGCCAAAAAACCTGAATCAGTGAGCTCTTTTACAAATTCTGTCGGATACTCCCTGTTTCTATCCTTTTCACGCCAATATTCCCCTGGATATTTCGCACAAAGCGTCCTTACGGGCCCTCGCAAATCTTCATAATTGTGAGATAAATCAATGACGACCTCAGCCTCATTTTGCATATTATTAACTTTCACATAAATTATATCGAGTAAGAAGCTTTAGAACTAAACTTATAAAGATCCAACTATTATTTTTACGCCACTTGACACAACTAACTATAATATACTCGGTATTTGGCTCATATTAGGTTTATAGTTAAAATATATGGATAAAAATCAAAACTGTGAGTCGCACTACAATCTCTCAAAATGGGATTGATAAGGAGCTATTATGAAAACGCAAATGCAAGAAAAAAAGTGGGTGGCTAAGTATCCAGAAGTTGGTACAGAGCCAGTGCCAGCAGAATCCTGCATTTCTCAAGACTTCTTTTCCCTCGAAAGAGAACGTGTTTTTAAAAAAACTTGGATTAATGTATGCCGTGTTGATGATATACCAGAACAAGGAGATTACTTTGTCCGCGACCTTTCTGTATGCAATGCATCCGTTATCATTATACGAGGGAGTGATAATGTAATACGAAGCTTCTATAATGTATGTTCGCATCGCGGTAACATTATAACCCATAACGAAACTGGGAATTGCTCGATTGGCCTGTTTTGCCCCTTTCACAATTGGCAATATACAGATTTGGGAAACTTAGCTAAAGTGCCGGATGAAGAAAATTTCTTCAATCTCGATAAAAATACCAATGGGTTAACACCTATAAAAACAGATCTTTGGGCAGGTTTTGTTTTTATACATTTAGACGACACGCCGGAATATTCTCTTCTCGAGTACCTTGGTGGGGTCGCTAATAAAATTGGTGATTGTCCATTTGATCAAATGGCTTTATTGCAAACATACAAGGTCGAAGAGAAAACGAACTGGAAAATAGCACTTGATGCCCAAAATGAGGTTTATCACCTACCCTTCCAACATCAAAAGCTCATCGGTCATACGTTTTTGCTAAATAATAAAAATAATACTCGGTTACTGGATGTAATTTTGTTCAATTTTCATACAATGTGGTCTTGTGAATTTGTTCCCAACTATAAATTATCGCCCTTGGAATCTCTACTAGGCCAAGTTGACCCAGGAACAACCGGGCTTCGCATTCCTCAGCTAGTTGGAGAGTTTGATTTTTATGTTATTTTTCCAAACACTGTAATCATATTGTTCCGCGGCCCCATGGAAGATGGCTATATAACTTACCATTTTTGGCCACTTGCATTAAATCGAACAATCTGGGAAGTTCGTTATTATTTCCCCCCCGCAGCGAGTGCAGGTCGCCGCCTAGGGCAAGAATTTTTCAAGTGTCTTATCCGAGATGTCCAACAGGAGGATTCAATTGCACATGAAGCACTTTACGACGGTCTAGCCTCACGCGCTAAAACCTTTCTACAATTGCAAGACGAAGAAATTACTATTCGGTATTTCCATAAAGTCTTAAAAAACTTTATAGCGTCGGCTCCAGGACAACCAAGTGTTTAATATTATTTGGAGAAAACTACATGAGTGAACATTTATTGCCGGATAAGTTTTTAGATTTAGAAAAGTATCTCCCCTGGTCCTTAGAAAAGGAACGTCAACGCACTGAAAAGCGCGAATCCTGTACTGACGAAGAAATCAAAGAGTTTTACTCTGCGGTATTTCCTCGTTTGAAAGATATAACATCATATTTAGATACACTCCCATTCAATGACTTGCCTCCTGAAGCTACGAGACTTTTTTATATTTCACTCTCTCTTATAGAGGTTTCTAACCTGGTGGAAAGATATAAAAGAAGAGATGCTATTGTCGCCATTTCACCTCTAGCCTATGAGTCAAATCTTTAACGGAATTCTATAAATAAATTATAATATTTTTTTAATGATAAAAAATTTAATATGGTAATAGGGCTGTGACTGGCATACTCCACGAAAAAATCGCCCTTGTTACAGGTGGTGGCTCCGGTATTGGCAGAGCGACCTGCATCGCTTTAGCTAATGAAGGGGCGTCTATAGCAATCGCTGATATAAACTCAAAAAATGGAACTGCCACATTAAACCATCTGACAGACATGGGGGTAAAAGCGCTATATATTGAGAGTGATATGTCCTCCGCCAATAGTGTCAAAGAAATGATAAATATCACGATTCAAAAACTTGGACGTTTGGATTGTGCGGTTAACAATGCTGGTATACAGGGTGAATTGGCGCTAACTAGCGAGTGCAGCGAAGAAAACTGGGATAGGATTATGTCGGTTAACCTCACCGGTGTATGGCTATGCATGAAGCATGAACTCACACATATGCTTAAACATGAAAGTGGCACCATCGTTAATGTAGCCTCAAATTTTGGCTTGGTTGGTTCTCCCAATATGCCAGCTTATTCAGCTTCTAAACATGGCGTATTAGGTCTTACAAAAACCGCCGCGTTGGAATACGCCCAGGATGGTATCCGAATTAATGCTGTTTGTCCGGGGCCAGTTAATACGCCTCTCGTTGACACTTTACTTGAAGAGCAGCCGGGGCAAGCGGACATTATAATGGAATCAATTACCCAGCGCCTACCCATGAAAAGACTTGGTAAACCGGAGGAAATTGGTGTTGCAATAGCTTGGTTGTGTTCTGATCAATCATCATTTGCCACTGGGATGGTGATGCCTATCGACGGAGGATTTACAGCACAATAAAACGAACGAGAGAACTGGTGTCTAATCAATTTATCCGACGCTATCTTTTCAATAGCCATTCCTTATAATCTATTTCATTAACCGTATAAGACCAATGTAATAAAGACTGCTGTATTCTCAGACAGACACTACCACTGGCATCGATACTGCATCCCTCAGTATAAATTTTCTTATAAATAATATTTCTCCATCGACCCTTAGGGCCACAGAACGCAAGCCACCTTCTGATTTGCCTTGCGTCGTCCTTGTGTCTTCTGCCTAAGAAGTATTTGCAATACCATTCAAACCAGCCTCTAGGATCATCTTTATTAATCCATCCTTTCTCTTCCCATTCCTTCTGCGATTGTCCTGATTTAACACCAAAATAGTTCACTTCCTTACAATAACTATCAGAAACATAGTACTGCAAAGGCAGGTCTTCGAACCAATTGTCAGGAAATTCTTTATAATTTATTAATTCACTAAAATAAGTTCCTCCGAATATTCCTTTATGAAGCATCTGCTTTGGGGTCAACATTGGCTTAAAAGAAATCATGTATAGAAACCAAATTATCTAAGAAAGCTCTGCTATAAAGACTGGTATTCTTCTAGGCGTTTTAGATTTGTACTCGTCGTAAGTTGGAAATGCTTTGACCCCAGCTTCCCATAAAAGACCCCGCTCTGGATCCTCAGAAACTTCTCGAATTCGCATTCTAAATACTTCTGTGCCATCCCTTAATTCAACATCTGGATTAGCTCTAAAATTATATACCCAGACCGGATTTTTCTCACTACCGCCATTTGAACCAATAAGAACATAACCATAGTCTACTTTGACACGCATTAGTGGAACCTTCCTCACTCCACCAGATTTATTACCAAAATGGGTGATCAGAACGCATGGCAAACCAGTATCCAATAAAGTTGTACCGTCAGTCCCGCCACTTCCTTCATATAAATCTACTTGTTCTCGCACCCAATCTATTGGTGTTGGAATATATTTGCCCATTAAGTTACCTCCATAAATAATTTTGTTACCACCTTAAACCAAGCCTTATAAAATACGGAATATACGTTCCAAATAATAAAAAACTAGTATTATATAACAACTTCAAAACCTTCGAACACTGGATGGCCGATATATATATTAGCCCGCTTTCCTACTCCTTTATGTGTCTCACGGAAAGCTTCAGATTTTGTCCAGTTAACAAAATCTTTTCGTGAATCCCAAGTGCTGTGTGATGCATAGAGTGATTGTTTATCGGTCGTCTCACCCTTCAACAGATTAAATTTCAAAAACCCTTTAACATTATGCAACTGGGTATTGCGCTCCATCCATATTTTTTCAAAGTCGCCTTCTCGCCCTTTATGAATGCTAAATCGGTTCATTGCTATATACATGCTACAGAAAACCCTATTGTAATTTTAGAACATTAATATGTAAAACATAGTCATGATATGCCATTCGGAAATTCGATATATGACGCCTCAAAAATTCGTGCAGGTGCTACAAACCGCCCCCGGTTTGATTCACCAAATTGTGTTTAACTAGAAGTAGCTTCGGTATCTTCGTTTTCCTTTTCTAGTGAATTATTTTCAAGACTCCTCTGTTTTTATTGAATTTATAAAATCCCCTATTAACCCGTTTGGAGCGGAAACAATGTGTTCTTTTTTAGGAAACTTTCCTGTTTTAACTTCTTTTATAAACTGCTTAAAACCATCAATTCTTTCTAACTGCATTTCCTGTTTCATTTTATATAAATTTTTATACTGCTTAGAATGCCTTACATATGGAGGCCCATTATTTCCCAAAATGTCATCAGCAAACAAAAATTGAATATCTCCACCCTTACCTGCCCCAATTGAAGAAGTTAAAAGTGAGGTTCTTTTACTAATTTCTATCAGGAGTTCTTCAGGGATAACTTCGACTTCTACTGCATATGCGCCTGCACTTTCAAAAGTTTTTATTTGATTATATATCCACAAAGCCTCATCCAATGTTTTGCCTACAGCTTTTAGGCCTCCCGTCCAGGTGCTTCTTCTTGGGACTAACCCAGCATGTCCCTGTACTGGGATACCCCCCTCAGTAGCTGCCTCAATAAAAGCCGGACTCCATTGCGTCATTACCGCGTCAGCTCCAATTTCCATTGCCTTGTATCCAATTCTAACTGCTTCATCTTTTGTCGCAGCTGCAATTAACGGACAGGCAAACGCCATAAATGTATTTGGAGCAGCATTTCTGATAGCTATAGCTAATTCAGGGTTTTTAGGGTCAAATCTGACTTTCATTGTATCTATACCGGCCTCTTCAGCAGCAGCGGCTTCTTCAATAGAAAATGGAACTGTTTCCGTTAACGTTTGTTTTCCTTTTAGATCTCTTAAATCCTTCACTGTATAATTGCGGGTACCATAAACACCGCCAACAGTCATGATTCTTTTAAGCCCTTTCTTATTTACATCCCTAGCAGGCATATGCCCGTCACCGGTCGCATGACTTGTCATAATATTTGCCTTTCAGTGTTATCAAATAATCTTGCCATCGATCTTAATATCAGAAACAGAGATGGGATGATGGCGCCTAAAAAAAAGATTGGAAACTAAAGAAAGAAAAGAGCTTTAGCTTAGTATTCGAGGTGTCTCCACATGGCATACATTCTTTCATGATTAGTCATCGGCGTCTTGATGGTTTTTTGCAGCAGTTAGCATAGAGCGAATCATCTTTGTCCGGATAACCGCAGGCTTAGGATGAGCGACAGTGCTATGACTATGGCCTAAACTTAAAACAGTCTCTACCATCTTTAAGGCCAAAGGTCCAGGGTTTACAACTGGAACCGGTAGGTTCCGAGATAAATAGGGGCCTGCTTGAGACAATGTTGTTGAGCCCAAAATTATAACATCTGCACCCTTTTCCAAACCCCTCTCACATGCAGTCTTCATCTTTGGGAAAACCTCTTCTTCGCAGCCTGTAAACAACTCCCTCATATTTGACTTTGCTTCAAACAGCTCAATTGAAGTGCAGAACTGAGCCACTTCAAACTTTTTCATCAGATTTTTATAAAACGCAAGTCCTGCATGGGTGTATTGAGGATAATCTGGATCAGTTTGCACGATAACCGAAAATCGAGTACCAAGGGTCAACGCATACAGGAAAGATGCTTTTCCATTTGACACGACAGGAATATCTAATACTGCTCGGAGTTCAGCCACGCCCGAGTCACTAAGCGTATTTACAGTAATTGCATCGTACCCCTCTTCTGCAGCTGCAATACCTGCCTCCCAAATTGCAAACTCGATGAGCATTTCATCGTGCCGGCCTAGAAAATGCTTTACTCCTGCTCTCAATGGCTTGTAGTCAAATTCTATGTTGCCCCCAAGCTCTACCTGCGCCATTTCT
>CAYRUX010000051.1:0-4706 GCA_964427515.1 uncultured Rhizobiaceae bacterium | reverse complement strand
CAATGTATCCTTTCATAATTTCAAATGCATTAAGTGGACCGCCAAACCCTGCTTCAGCGTCAGCGACAATGGGTGCAAACCACTCGATTTTCGAGGGTATGCCCTCAAACTTTTCCATATGTTGAACTTGGTCTGCTCGTTGTAAGGCTTTATTAATACGGCGAGCCAGCGCGGGCCCACTGTCTGCAGGATAAAGGCTCTGATCAGGATAGGTTTGTCCTGCGACATTAGCATCTGCTGCAACTTGCCAACCGGAAAGATAAATTGCTTTTAGGCCGGCGCGAACCATTTGTACAGCTTGCCCACCTGTCATGGCTCCTAATGCTGCCACATATTCGTCATTTGTAATTAGATCCCACAACCTATTGGCGGCATGCTCAGCCAAAGAATGCTTGATTGCAATGGATCCGCGCAATTGCGCTACCTTTTCAGGACTATAGGGACGTAGAATACCTCTGTAGCGGTTCTCTGGTGCTTCTGGAATAAGTGATTTAAATGTTATGTTTTCCACGTGGTTTTCTCCTAGGATTCAGGCCACATTCAGTTAATTTCATTAAGCAATTTGTATGCGGGCAGTGTCAAAAATTCTTCAAATTCGTTTTCGGTACAAAGTCTTTTAAATAGTAAGATCGCTTCTTTAAATTGACCGCTGTCGTATCGTTCTAGTCCTAGTTCAGTTTCTATTTTGTTTTTTTCATCAGTGACTAACGTGTTAAATAATTCTTGGTTTATCGATCGGCCATCAGCAAGTTTAGCTTCATGTTTCAGCCACTGCCATATTTGAGCACGGCTAATTTCTGCTGTAGCAGCATCCTCCATTAAGTTGTATAGGGGTACACAACCTTGTCCACGCAACCAAGATTCAATATATTGGATTCCTACGTTTATATTTGATCGAAGACCTTCTTCTGTTATTTCCCCCTTCGGTACATCTAGTAAATCTTGAGCTGTTATTACGACATTGTCCAAGGTGCGATCTAACTGATTTTTATTTGGCATGTGTTGGTCAAAAACTTCCATTGCTACCGAAACCTGACCCGGATGGGCTACCCAGGTTCCATCATGTCCATCACTTGCTTCTCGTATTTTGTCATTACGTACTTTATCAGTAGCTTCTTGATTTGCTTTTTCATTATTTTTTATTGGTATTTGTGCAGCCATTCCCCCCATTGCATGGGCTCCGCGTCGATGACATGTTTGAATAAGTAACTTACTGTAGGCTTTCATGAGAGGTTGAGACATCGAAACCTGTGCTCTGTCTGGTAAAATCATATTTTGGGCGTTGCGGAATTTTTTTATAAAACTGAAGATATAATCCCACCTTCCGCAATTAAGTCCGACGATGTGTTCACGCATTTCGTATAAGATTTCATCCATTTCAAATGCAGCGGTAATCGTTTCTATTAAAACGGTTGATTTAATCGTTCCCCTCGGTAACCCGAGCATATCTTGAGCGGCGATGAAAACATTGTTCCAGAGGCGCGCCTCTAAATGGTTTTCAAGTTTGGGTAAATAAAAATAAGGCCCGGTGCCTGCAGTTAATAGCTCATTTGCATTGTGAAAAAAATAGAGACCAAAATCCACTAGGGCTGCAGGAGCAGGTTTGTTATCAACTAAAATATGAACTTCATCCAAGTGCCAACCACGTGGGCGGACTATTAGTGTTGCAACAGAATCATTCAGGCAATAATTTTTACCAGTATGTGGATCTGTAAACGATATCGTCCGTCGTGTTGCTTCGTAAAGGTTGATTTGGCCTTGGATCATAAGGTTCCAAGTAGGTGACGCGGAGTCCTCGAAGTCAGCCATGAAAACGCGTGCACCACTATTTAAGGCATTTATCACCATTTTTCGTTCAACTGGACCAGTAATTTCTACTCTTCGGTCTAGTAAGTCTTGCGGTATGCTGCTAATTTTCCAGTCATCGGAGCGAATATTTTTAGTTGTGGGCAAAAATTGGAGAGTATCTCCTCTTTCGAGACGTTTTTGCAGTTCGTGCCGTTGAGCTAACAACTCCTCTCGAGCGGTAGAAAAAGCTCGCACCAGTGATGCTACAAACTCTAGTGCACTAGCCGTTAGAATATTCTCAAAACCAGGTTCTAGTTCATTTACTATTTGTATTCCCGAAGGTAACGTCGTGGCGTGCTCAATACTCATATTTTAAACCAAGAAAATAGATTTTTAATTTTTCTGCTAATTGCTCGGAATGTTATATTTTTGAAGTGATTTGTCTATAACTTATTGAATTAAAAAATGTATTTATGTATATAATGGTTTATTATCATTTAGTAATTTTGTAAATTTTGTAAATATCTATTTAAATTATAGGTATTATATTAGCGCTAAAATTTAGTTTGATTTTAAATATTGGTTAACTGAAAAGGTTATTTTCAATGGAAAGAAAGGTCATGGTCGGCCCCCGGCTGCGTCGGATGCGAATGGATAAGAAACTGACGCAAACTGAAATGGCGAGTCAGTTGGGAATATCTGCAAGTTATTTAAATCTCATTGAGAGAAACCAAAGGCCTGTAACTGTTCAGTTATTGTTAAAGTTAGGGCAAACCTTTGAAGTAGATTTGCAAAGGTTTGCTGTTGACGATGAAGCGCGCGTAGTAGCGCTACTTACAGAAGTATTTAGTGATCCCTTTTTTTCCCGGCAGGGTATTACCCAACAGGATATCAGAGATATCTCTGCTGCATGTCCTTTGGGTGGAGAGGCCATTTTTTCATTATTCAGAGCTTATAAGGAATTGATTGAAAACACCCTAACCTTGGGCGAAGGAATAACTAAAGGTAATAATTCAGAAAAATTAACCACTATAAATGTTGCAACTGAGGAAGTTCAGAATTGGGTTCAATCTTGCGACAATTATTTTCCTGATCTTGAAGAAACCGCAGAACTTCTTTGGCAAAACTCTGAACTTGATGCAGATTCACTTTATGAAAATCTTCGATCCCATCTATCAAATGCTCACGGTGTTAAGATTCGAGTTCTTCCTCTAGACGTGATGGAGGGGACGCTAAGTCGTTACGATCGGCATGGAAGAAGGCTTATGCTCTCAGAGTTACTATCTCCTGGAGACCGATTGCATCAACTAGCATATCAGATTGCTCTATTGGATTACAGTAGTGTACTTGATGACTTGGTTGAGCAAGCAGATTTTGAAAATGTCGATTCTCGTCGCCTATTACGCATTAAGTTAGCAAATTACATGGCAGGCGCAGTTATTATGCCATATGACAGTTTTTTACAAGCTGCTAAGGCTTTGCGATATGACATTGATCTTTTGGCTAATAGATTTGTTTCAACTTATAATCAGATATGCCGACGTCTTACTAATCTGCATCGACCTGGCAACAGGGGTGTGGGGTTTTTTTTCGTTCGAGTTGATTGTTCTGGAAACATCTTAGATAGTTTTAGCAACAATGGTTTTTATTTTGCTAGATCTGGTGGCCTCTGCCCGGAATGGGGAGTCAATAATACGTTTTTGTCATCGGGTAATATTCGGTCAGAATTTATACAGATGCCTGATGGTTCAACATATTTTACCATTTCCCGTCTGATTAATCAGCAATGCTCAAGTCATACAACTAAATTAAATAAGTTTATTCTTTCGATTGGCTGTGAAGCTTCTTATGCAGAAAATTTGATATATGCTGATAGAAATTCAAGTGTGACGCAGGATAACCCGATTAAAATTGGGATTAATTGTAGGTTATGTGACCGTATAGAATGTCGCAGTAGGGCTTACCCTCCTACAAATAGGCGTCTTGTTATAGATGAAAACCAGCAGGATATTTCCCCATACTTTTTCGCTTAATTATCGTGAAAGCATTATGGCCTACTCTAGAGTTCAATATTTAGAAAGATACAAGTATGACTGAAAAGATTTACCCACCACAACTAGTGACAAATGCTCGTATGCTTTATTTCTGCTGGGTGCCAGCCGACCCTTCTGGTGCAGCAAGTATGTTGCCAAAAGGCCTTGAGCCAGCAAATAATCAGGCAATTTTCATAAACCAGTATGTAGTTGATCGCGATACGCAAACCTCGCATTTTGGAGCTTACAGTCTTACTTATATGGGTCTCGATTTAAATGGGCTGCATGTTGACGAGAATACGCCGGGGCGATATTGGACGCATTATCTCAATTCTAACGATCGTATGCGTACCTATGCTAAAGAAAGCGGTATCCCAGCAGAGGAAGGCAAAACTGAGCTCAAAATCAACAATAGTATTCTTGTGGCGACCACGTATTCAGAAAATGGTACGGCCATTATTCGAAGTACTTTAAAAGTCGGTGAAAAAATATCTGATCAAGTGCGCGGTCACCTTCGTTACATTACTATGAACAATGGCCAGCTAGAAAGTGGCCGTTATGCATATGTTGGGAGTATAGTTGATTCATTTGAAGTTCTTGCTCTGGAATTTTTAGATCCCAACCATTCTTGCTATAAGTTAAGACCCCTAGATCCTCTGGAGGTAACATTTGGTTTTTATTCTCCTAGTTCATCCTTTTGTTATCCGGGTGGCATAGAAATTCTGAAGAATAATGGATAACATTGGATAATAAAAAGCTTATAAAATGATCATCAATGCTCGGATAATTCTAAATTGCGTTGTTGGAATGTCCAAGCACGTACAGCAGAATATGGGTCTTTGCTGTTTTTAACTAAAAAATTGACTGGTTCAATAATTTGTTCTC
>CAYRUX010000050.1:0-16290 GCA_964427515.1 uncultured Rhizobiaceae bacterium | reverse complement strand
CTTCTCGTGGCTCTGCCATGGCTTCCGCAGAAATATTGTTAGCTCCTTTAAACTGGCTATCCCGGTGATTATGCGTAGGCAGTGCTCCAGATTCATTGATAACATTCATTAGAACCTGTGTTCCCATTGCCGGCAGACCCTCACCCGTTACTGGATTAGCTGCCAAAACTTCCTTCCCTGCTGATACTGCCGAGAGAAATGATTCCGGGTCCTCAACCTGCACTCCAAGAGAACCTCTAATAGCTACGGCTTTTAGATTTTTTGAACCCATAACAGTCCCAACACCGGAGCGGCCTGCAGCTCGATGCATGTCATTCACAACACAAGCAAACTTAACGCCCTTCTCACCTGATACACCTATAGAAGCAACTCGAATAAGAGGATCCTGGTGCTTTGCCTTTATACCCTCCTCAGTAACCCAAACTGACTTACCCCAATAATCAGAAGCGTCAACTAACTCTGCTTGATCATTCTGAACCAATAGGTACACAGGAGATTTAGCCTTTCCTTCAAAAATAATCATATCAAATCCGGCATTCTTCATCTCGTTACCAAAAAAACCTCCGGAATTAGAACAAGCAATTGCTCCCGTTAGAGCACCTTTTGTTATAACAGAGTATCGTCCTGCAGTAGAGGCACATGTTCCTGTTAAAGGCCCTGTTGCCATGATCATTTTGTTTTTAGGAGATAGCGGGTCTACTTTTGGATCAGTTTCCTCCACCAAGTACTTAGTGGCAAGGCCACGCTGACCCAGGTATTTTTGTGCCCACTCCATATTGAGTGGTTCATTAACGCATGTTCCCTTAGTAAGGTTAACTCTTAGTATGTTTCTTGCCCAAGCCATGTCTATATCTCCTTACGCCTCAGCTTTCGCCCCAGTGTCAGTTTTGCCTGCCCACTCTCGCATCTTATCAAGGCCAGTCCAGTTAGCATCCACATAAGTAATCGCATCAGTTGGACACGCGGTTGCGCATTTTGGATCCCCACCACAAAGGTCACACTTAATTACCTTCCCAGTAGACGAGTTATAATTAATGGTTCCAAAAGGACAGGCAATAGTACAGACCTTACAACCAACACAGGCTGAATCTGAAACGACCTTTGCTCCTGTTTCTGCATCAACCGAGATTGCGTCAACTGGGCAAGCAGACATGCACCACGCCTCGTCACATTGAGTACAAGTATAGGGTACCTGACGCCCCTGTTCATGAAAATTGAACACTTTTATGCGTGCCTTGGCAGGGTTAAAGACACCCTCGTTCTCATATGAACAAGCCAGCTCACACTGTAAACAACCAGTACATTTGTCAGGATCAATTTGGAGCGATTTTAGCATTGGTTACCTCCCACCATACTCTCCCGAATTAAAAGCAATTGACGAGCATTCTCTTCGTTTCCGACGATTCGCGCAACTCTTTTTCGAATTATTGGCACCTAAAGACACTACCTTCCCTTAGCTAATCGTTTATTCATATATTTCTCCCGATGAATCCCCCTCCTAAAAACTTCTATTTTAAAAATAAGCGGCGCATTACAGCAACACTGAGACAAAAACTGTCTAGGGTCGTACTGAAAAACTTGTAAGGCCTAACAATCTCCCCAAAAGAGGCTGGATGCGTAGAACCCATTCACACAAAACTGCCCGAGTGTCACGTGGGTCGATAAGCTCATGTATCGAAAAACGTTCTGCCCTATGAACTGGTGTTTGCCGGTATAGCATCTCTTCTTCAAGTCGTTCCCTCTCAAATTCTGGATTCTCTGCACTAGCAATTTGCCTGCCAAAAGCTACTGCAACGCCGCCCTCCACGGGAAGCGCCCCAATTTCGGCTGAAGGCCAAGCTACGACATATCCATTTGGGCCAAAGTGTGCTGCTTCAGCAACACCGTGCGCTTTCCTAATTATTACTGATGCCAAAGGTACTACTGACGTGGCAGCAGCGAGTACTGCAGCAGTACCGAACCGTATCGTACCAGCTTGCTCGGCCTCTTTACCAATCATGAACCCAGGCTCATCAACTAAACTTACGATGGGCAAATGAAACGTGTCACAAAGCTCAATAAAGCGCCTACATTTCTGTGCACTTAGAGCCGTCATTGAACCCGCAAGGTTTTTACAATCATTGGCAAGTACGCCAACAGGCTGCCCATTAAGTCGACCCAAGCCGGTTATCAATCCGGTACCGTATAGGCGTCCAATTTCAAAAAAAGAGGCTCTATCAAATACTAGCGAAATAATTCTTCGCATATTGTAGAGTTGACGACGGTTTCTCGGTACGATTGAAATTAACTCTTCAGACTGCTGATTAGTTGGATCATTACCTGGCGCACAAGGTGCGAGTTCCCAAACGTTTGATGGAAGGTAACTCAAAAATTTTCGAATACTATCAAATGCCTCCAATTCAGTTTCAACTACATTATCAATCACTCCGTTCTTGGCATGTACTTCAACGCCACCAAGCTCCTCTTTGGTCGCGTGCTGTCGAAGTGCCCTCTCAACAACCGCAGGCCCGGCAACTAATACTTGCGATTCACGCGTCATTACCGAAAAGTGTGATGCTACCAAACGCGCTGCAGGTAAGCCTGCAACAGCACCTAAGGCTGCTGATGCTACTGGTACACTTGCCAGTGCCTGAGCGACAGACTTGAAACGAGGTTGCGCATTCACAGGGCTTCCAACGACCTTTGAGCCTACCCCAGCAACACTACCTCCAGCTCCTTGATGAAGTCGCACCAGCGGTACACGGTACGAATAAGCTAGCTCCTCTGCATAAATACTTTTACGTAGACCAGCTGCATTAGGTGATCCCCCTTTAAGGGTAAAATCTTCTCCGCCAACCACGCATCGACGCCCGTTGACCATACCAAAACCTAGTATAAAGTTTGCTGGAGTAAAGTTGGTTAGTTTTCCTTTGCCATCATGAGTACTTTCCCCAGAAATGCTTCCTTGCTCCTCAAAAGATCCACCATCAACAAGCCGGTCAATGCGCTCTCTAATAGTCAGCAGTCCTTTGGAATGCTGACGGGAAACCCCCTCTTTGCCTCCCTGAGCAAGAGCATATTCCCGTTTTCGGGCAAGTTCCTCTATTTCTTTATGCCAACTCATTCCAATTTATGCTACTATACCAGCTTGGCGTAACTCAATTATCTTTTCAGGTGTTACGCCGGCCTCCATAAGTAATTCTTCAGTATGCTCACCAAGTAAAGGGGCTCCAAATCGAATGGAACTTGGCGTACCTTCGAAACGGGCAGCTGGCCTTGCTTGACGAAGTTTCCCAGCAACTGGATGTTCATATTCAATGATGGAACCACTAGCAGCAATCTGAGGATGTTCCAGCAAAGCATTTCTAGTTAACACTGGTGCACACGGCACACCCTCAGCCTCCAGTCGCTCCATCCAATACTCAGTCGTCTCCGTTAAGAGCACTTCCTGAGTAAGCTCTAGGCGTTCATTGATATGATCGTCACGAAGCGCTGGTGTTGTGAAACGCTTATCCTGAAGCCACTGTTTTCTATCAAGTGCTGAAGTAAGACCTACCCACTCACTATCGCTCATAACGGCGACGCTCATATATCCATCTTTAGTTTCATAAATTAGATCAATAAAACTAGCAGGAGATTGACTGTTATTAGATTGGTCAAAAAAGGTTTGCCCTCCCATATCAGATGCCCACAAAAATGATAAAACAGTATCGAGCATAGATAACCGCACATGTTGGCCTTTACCAGTTCGTTCTCTTGTAAGAAGAGCTGCGGTAACGGCCTGTGCTGCAGTAATACCAGTTAGTTTGTCTGGAAGGATTGTACGTACCAAACGGGGTCGGGACTTGTCTGACCCACCTTGGATTGATGCCAAACCTGAGGCTGCCTGAATTATGGGATCATACACCCTCTTCTGAGCATATGGACCCGTTTCTCCGAAGCCAGTAATTGAAACATAAATAATATCTTTTTTCACTTTGCGGACATCTTTTTCACCCAAACCCAGTCGCTCTATGACTCCCGGTCGAAAATTCTGTATAAAAATATCTGCTTTTTCTGCCAAACTGGTAACTATCGCGCATCCCTTTGGATCTTTCAAATTAACTGCGATAGATCGCTTGTTTCTATTATTATTTAAAAAATTAGCAGCAAACCCCCCAGATCGGTTGCTGCCTTTTCGCATATGCTCTCCTTCGCGAAGCGGCTCAATTTTTACCACCTCAGCGCCCTGATCTCCAAGTATCATAGTCGCAAAAGGGCCAGACACCATGGTAGTTAAATCAATTACACGATAACCGTCGAGCGGTCCTGACACCGGCTTTCCCCACTAAATAGAAGTGAACAGCAAAATATTAGTAAATACTATCTGATAGAGCCTTTCAAAATGGGGCCATGACTATAAGGCTTGCTGCCATCATGCGCCCAACCATGATATCTGGGTAAATCGTCAGCAATGTCAAACCACTTAATTCGTTCATCGTGCCATATGTGAAAACTTGGAATGAGAACATCCGGATTATCAGTCGTACTTATGAATACCTCTATTAAATCGCCGCCTAATTCCTTAACATGCCCCTCCCATGTCAAGGGAGTACCGCATTTTTTACAAAACCCTCGTTTAATGTCTGGTGAGGAAAGATAAATTTTTCTCTCATCCCCTATCCATCTAATCTCATTTTTTATATAGCCCACCAATGTCGCTACAACTGCACCAGTATGCTTTCGACAGCTTTCGCAGTGGCAATAAACTATTGCGTGAGGCTCTGGCGCCTCATATCTTACCGCGCCACACATGCAACCGCCGGTCACCGTTTGAACCTGCTTCTCCACCTACCCCCCTATCCAGCAAAAAGTTGCCGATTATTTAGCAAATATTACCATTTGTTATTCGAAACAGAAGTCAGCCTGAAGCCATTTCACGAGACCCGGCCACTATAGCTTTTACAATGTTATGATAACCCGTACATCGACAGAGATTACCTTCTAGATGTTCTCTAATCTCAATTTCACTGGCTTCAGGGTTTTGAGCTGCCAACTCAATCGCTGTCATTAACATACCCGGCGTACAGTAACCACACTGCAACGCATGATGTTCCTTAAAAGCTTTCTGCATGGGATGTAGATCGGTTTCTGTCCCAAGGCCTTCTACTGTTGTAACCTCGCAGCCATTCGCCCGGGCAGCAAGAACCGTACATGATTTAACGCATCTCCCATCAACATGAACATTGCAAGCTCCACATTGACTTGTATCACACCCAATATGGGTTCCAGTTAGGCGCAATCTTTCGCGTAAAAACTCAGAAAGTAGCATGTTAGCAGCCACTTTTTCTACAACCGTATCTCCGTTTACCGTTACGTTTACCGTGATAGTACTGTAATCTTCTTCTGACTGCATAAGGAACTCTTTCCTTTTGTGTTGGCCGCAAAACAAGCTATTATCAATCCAAACACGTTATACGACAAAATGTTTATAATTCAAAATTCCCGTATCAAATATCGCACTAATATATCAAGTATGCATTCTTATTAAATTCTTAAAAGTAATTATTGAGTAATTTCGATGAATATTGCCACTTTACTGTCAAAGGCTGCAGCCAGCTTTCCTGACCGACCAGCCGTTACTTTGGGAACAAACTTATGGTCAAACTATAAACAACTTCACGAACGAGCAAGCAGCATAGCAGCGGGTTTAATAAACAACTTTGCACTAACGAACGGAGACAGAGTAGCCATTGCTATGTCAAACCGCCCAGAGTTTATAGAATCTTTATTTGGTATCTGGTACGCAGGTCTGGTGGCAGTTCCAATTAATGCTAAGCTTCACCCCACCGAATTTTCATACATATTTAAAAATTCAGGATCACGGTTATGTATCACCGATAAAGGTCTAAAGGATATACTTGACCCCACAACAGTTGAAAATAAGGCGCTTGAAGAAATCATTTCTGTTGATAGTGAATATTACCGAAACCTTTATGTACAAACAAAAATCACGCCTATCAATAGGGATCCGGAAGAACCAGCATGGTTATTCTACACCAGTGGCACAACTGGGCGACCTAAAGGAGCCACCCTAACCCATCGTAATCTGCTTATAATGACCCTAAGCTATTTTGCAGATTTGGATCCGATAAACTGTAAAGATAGTGTACTTCATGCTGCACCGCTCTCGCATGCTTCCGGTCTATATGCGCTACCGCATATAGCTAAAGCCGCGAACAATGTAATACCTAAAAGTGGAGCTTTTGACCCAGCCGAAATTTTATGCCTCATTCCAAAATTTATGGGCGTTACCTTATTCGCTGCACCTACTATGATAGTAAGATTAATGAATTCCCCTGAAATTAAAAAAGCAAACTTAAAGAATTTAAAATTACTCTACTATGGCGGAGCGCCTATGCACGTAGAAGATGTTAAACAGGCATTAAAGGTATTTGGTAAAAAACTAGCTCAGATATACGGTCAAGGGGAAGCTCCGATGACCATTAGTTATTTATCCCGGGATTTTTATGCTGACACAAATGATCCTGCCTTTGAAGAACGAATCGCTTCCGCTGGCATAGCTAGAACTGACGTAGAGTTCCGTGTAGTCGACGAACATGACAGCCCTCTAGAAAACGGTGAAGCCGGTGAAATTTTAGTTCGTGGAGATGTAGTAATGAAGGGATATTGGGATGACCCTGAAGCAACTACCTCCGCGTTGCGAGGAGGGTGGTTACATACAGGCGATATTGGAAGCATTAATGACGAAGGTTTTCTCACACTTTTGGATCGCTCTAAAGATCTGATTATTTCGGGAGGAACCAATATATACCCACGAGAAATTGAGGAAATTATATTGCAACACCCAGAGGTTCTGGAAGTCGCTGTTGTAGGTAAAGAACATGCTGAATGGGGGGAGGAAGTGGTTGCCTTTATAGTTCCAATAAAAAGATCTAAAGTGAATGCAAAAGCATTAGATAAACTTTGCCTAGAGCGTATTGCACGTTTCAAAAGACCCAAAAAATACTTTTTTGAAACAAGTCTTCCAAAAAACAATTATGGCAAAGTAATGAAAAAAGATCTGAGACAACTCCTGAATATTAAAAAAACCCAATAATGTGCTGATTGACTTTAACGAAAACAATCAACGTATCTTTTACTTTATTTAGATATCAGGGATTGGACAATAAATGATCTAAATATCTATTGTAGACAAGGCCTCAACGAAAAAGCCTAGATTCTTGACGAGAGACGAATAACCTTTAGAACGTTCCAACCTTAACTCGTCCATGTATAAAGATCTGTTAATTTCAATCTGCAAGGCATGGATGTTCCTCCCCGGTTTACCGTAATGTTTTGTGGTGTAAGCACCCGCATATGGGTCATTGCGTGATACACTAAAACCGAGACTGCCGAGGGTTTCCTCTGCGTAATCGACAACCTTCTTAGAACACGATTTTCCGTAACAATCTCCTAAGACAATATCAGCCCGGCGCCGGTCGCGATCTCGGTCATGCGCTCCCCCGCATGACGGCATTGAATGACAGTCTAACAATACTGCAAATCCATGATTTTTGCGTGTATCAAAGACCAATTGAGACAACTCATCATGATAAGGTTTGTAATAAAACTCAATCCTATGTTGGGCATCTGCAAAATTTATCTTTTCCCGGTAAATTTCCGCACCATTTGCAACGAGTCTTGCTATGGTACCAAATCCGGCTTTTACTCGATCAGAAGTCGTTTTAACATATGCAGGCAGCACATCATTAAACATATCCGGGTCAAGTTCATAAGGTTCTCTATTAGGATCAATATACGAACGCGGAAAAACTGCACTTACAAGCGGAACACCAAATTTTGGAGAAAAATCAAACAAGTCACTCACGTAACAATCCTCTGAACGTCTCAAATCCGGCAGTTGTAAACGAGAAATTGCAAGAAACTCTTCAGAATAATTTCTACCACTATGCGGAGAAGATAGTACAACTGGTGCGCTATGAAATTTAGGCAGTAGAACTACCGCCGCATCACCAATAATTTTGCGAACCGCACAATTTTTTGGGTTAGGATTTATGTTCACTTTACTCAATTTCATATATTTTAACGTTTAGACTAAACTTTGATACCTGTCACCGCGAATTATAAATATAATCACCTCCCAATTAAAACAGTATCTCTAAGCAAACCTAGATATACAGTTTTTCAGCACAAATTTCAGGCTTTTTAACCTTTTTCACCTTATATTCATTAATATGAACCGGGTACGTACCTTCAGCAGAAATAGTCAAAACATTTACCTACTCCGATTTCTGTAAACCACCGAACGTTTTTCCATGAATGCATTCATTCCTTCGCGGGCGTCGTCCGTCAGAAATAAACGCCGTTGGGTCTGATATTCATCCTTGCCTCGATGATCGAAAGGTCGTTTTCTTTTGGCAGTTTCACCATGTTTGCAATGCCCCCACCAGCTGAAAATGCTCGCCCCGCCCCTGTGATCACTATACATCAAACCGCTTTATTGTTGGAGCATTCTTCTAGACGTTCGAATAGTGCTTCGCGCATGCCGTCTTCAAATGCATTCATCGCGTCGGGTCGGTTGAGCATTATAGTCGCAATGCCATCAGAAAGCTCAAATAGTATAGTATCATCAGTCATGGCTGGACTTTCATCTTATAAAAAAAGAATACATAGTCAGAGATTGTAAATTAGACATACAATATTTGAGCCGTTTTATAGTTCCGTCACTATGCCAATGAGTCATTCTTCTGGTACTAGTTTCAATGCTCTTTCAACTACCTCTGGCCCAGCATTTGGTGTAAAAACATTTTCACTTAGATAACGTCTCCACTGCCGAGCACCTGGCCTGGCATGAAATAGACCTAACATGTGTTTAGTAATGTTATGAAGGCGAGCTCCCTTCGTTAATGCATCTTCGATATATGGTAGCATAATCCGACCAATTACGTGCCTGGTAGGAACATTGTGGTTATCATTAAAAATTCTGCTGTCTGCTTCAGCCAACATGTATGGGTCATCAAATGCTGCCCGACCGATCATTGTTCCATCCACGTAATCTAAATGCTGCTCAACTTCATTTAAATTGCGAATTCCCCCATTTAAGATTATTTCAAGATCCTTGAATTTCTTTTTTAGTATATATACACGCGGGTAATTTAAAGGAGGAATCGTTCTATTTTGCTTAGGACTAAAGCCTTTTAAAACAGCAACCCTAGCATGCACCGCCACGCATGATGCCCCCACTTCTTTCACTTTCCTCACAAATTCGCACAACAATTCTAAACTTTCATACTTCTCTATCCCAATTCTACACTTAACAGTAACAGGAACATTTACTGTCGAAGAAATCTCTTCTACTATCTTCGCAACTAAATCTGGTTCTTTCATTAGGCAAACACCAAACCGCCCTCTTTTCACCCTGTCGCTGGGGCACCCAACATTTAAATTGATTTCATCATAACCAACTAGCTCCCCATATTTAGCCGCTCTAGCAAGTTCACCGGCGTCACATCCTCCAAGTTGCAGCGCAACTGGGTGTTCTTCTACATTAAACTCTAACAATTGTTTCCTCTCACCATGGTTCACGGCGCCCGCTGTTATCATCTCACTATATAACAATGCATTTTTGGTAATTTGACGGAGAAAAAATCTTCCATGCCGGTCTGTGTAATCCATCATCGGTGCAATACATAAACGATGTTTTTTTTCCCGATTGTAGTTCATGTTAAAAATCCCATAGATGACCTCGCCATTGACAGAAAACAAATTGTCTCTATAAATCGGGTAAATGAAAGCGCTGAATTTGAGCGACAGCTTGCGGGCGCTATAAAAGATCGGCTAAAGCGATGGGAATCTCGTGGTGAGAGCCTATAGAGTTAATTTCGGGTCTTTCGGCAATGACCATAAAATCCTCCTGCTTAGATCACCTTGTCGCTGATGTTGCCTATCGCAATACGTCAAATGACTCTAATTCAAACTCTAATGAATTATCCGTATCCTTTGAGTTTTTTCCTCCAAATACCGAAAAACTAGCTCAACAGCTTTGGAAAGCAATGGTTCGATTAGCTCCATTAAATCCGTCATTTGTTTCAGTTACCTATGGAGCATCCGGCTCTACGAGGGAAAGAACTTTTAATACTGTCAAACGGATAATCTCAGATACAGACCTTGTCCCAGCCGCACATTTAACATGTGTCGGTGCGTCAAAGAACGAAATTAGAGAAACTGCTGCAAAGTATTGGGATATTGGAGTTCGTCACATCGTCGCGTTAAGAGGCGACCCTCCCAAAGGCCAGTCTAAACATATTGCACCAAACAATGGTTATAATTTTTCCTCCGAACTAGTTGCTGATCTGAAAACCATGGCAAATTTTGAGATCAGTGTCGCCGCATACCCTGAAGTACACCCAGAAGCACTAAGTGCTGAATGTGATCTTGATAATCTCAAGCAAAAAATTGATGCTGGAGCGACAAGAGCAATAACCCAATTTTTTTTTGATGTTGATATTTTCCTCCGGTTTCGGGATCGGACAACCGCTAATGGTATAAATGTACCTCTAGTTCCGGGAATTCTCCCAGTTACCAACTTTGCGCAACTTGTAAAATTTTCCTCTTTGTGTGGCACAACATTACCGACATGGCTAATTTCATTATTTGAAGGACTTGATGAAGACCCTGAAATACGCCGCTTAATTTCTAGTTGGATAGCTATCGAGCAGTGCCAAAAACTAATACGGAATGGTGTGGATAGCTTTCATTTTTATACGCTTAACCGTGCTGAACTTTCCCGAGCTATATGCCATGCCCTTGGAATTCGCCCAATTGTAAGTAAAAATGATGCCTCATGAGTAATATCAACAGTAGTATAGATTCCCTCAAAGCAAATTCTAGAGATCGTATATTAATCCTAGATGGTGCCATGGGTACTATGATTCAAAATTTAAAGCTCTCAGAAAAGGCCTTTAGGGGTGAGTTATTAGAAAGTCACCCAACAAACGTCCAAGGGAATAACGACTTACTTTCGCTAACCGCACCGGATAAAATAGTTAGTATTCACAAGGCTTTTCTAAAAGCGGGATCGGATATTATCACAACAAATACTTTCAACGCGACACGGATTTCACAATCTGACTATAACACCGAGCATCTCGCTAAAAAAATTAACATAACTGCTGCGCGTATCGCCCGAAAGGCCGTGTCAGAAATAGAGACATCAAAAAGACCGCGTTTTGTAGCTGGCGCTTTGGGCCCAACTAACAAAACAGCCTCCATTTCACCAGACGTTACTGACCCCGGATTTAGAGGCATCACATTTGATGAATTGCGTGAAAGTTACTTGGAGGCAGCAAAAGGTCTAATAGAGGGTGGTGTTGACCTAATATTACTTGAAACAATTTTTGATACGCTTAATGCAAAAGCCGCTATTTTTGCCTTAGAAGAACTATTTGAGCAATTAGGGTATCGTTTGCCGCTTATAATCTCTGGAACTATCACTGATCTCTCTGGTCGAACATTAACTGGACAAACTACTGAAGCATTCTGGAATTCGGTACGCCATGCTCAACCGTTCGGAATTGGCCTCAATTGTTCTCTGGGAGCGCAGCATATGCGACCTTATATTTCAGAGTTTTCAGGTTTTGCAGACACTCTGATCTGTGCGTATCCAAATGCAGGCATGCCAAACGAATTTGGACTATACGACGAAACCCCAGAAGAAACTGCAGAGTTTTTAGCTGAATGGTCGAAGGCAGGTCTGGTAAATATCGTTGGTGGGTGTTGTGGTACAACTCCAGAGCATATAAACGCTATTGCAAAGTCAATATCAGGCATTAAACCTCGTCAGGTTCCTACCTTAAATAAAACCCTTCGATTATCAGGTCTAGAACCCTTAGAGATTCGCAGATGAAAGGCATGTTTATTAATATTGGAGAAAGAACCAACGTAGCAGGGTCAGCAAAATTTCGAAAACTGATCACTGAGGGTGACTATGACAGCGCGCTGGAGATTGCACGGCAACAAGTAGAAAACGGTGCGCAAATAATCGACATCAATATGGACGAAGGGTTGCTAGATTCTGAAGCCGCTATGGTGCGTTTTCTTAATTTGATTTCCGCAGAACCAGACATAAGTCGAGTACCGATAATGATAGATTCATCTAAATGGTCTGTCATAGAAGCTGGCTTACAATGTGTTCAAGGAAAATCTGTCGTTAATTCAATTAGTTTGAAGGAAGGTGAAAATATATTTTTGGATCAAGCTAAATTGATACGCCGCTATGGAGCTGCCGTGGTAGTGATGGCTTTCGATGAAGAAGGACAAGCAGAGACGGAAATGCGGAAGTTTGAAATTTGTGAAAGGGCATATAAACTGCTTACTGTTAATGTAGGAATAGAGCCTCAAGACATAATCTTTGACCCTAATATTTTCGCCGTAGCAACCGGGATAGATGATCATAACGATTATGGTCGCGCGTTCATTGAAGCTACTCGCAGAATCAAAAAATATTTACCGGGAGCCCATGTTTCAGGAGGTGTATCTAACGTTTCCTTCTCCTTTCGTGGCAACAACCGGGTGCGGGAAGCAATGCATTCAGTATTTCTATACCACGCCATACAAGCTGGCATGGACATGGGAATAGTAAATGCAGGTCAATTGACGGTTTTTGAAGAAATCCCGCCAGAATTACTGGAACCTGTTGAAGACGTTTTGCTAAACCGACATGAAGGTGCAACCGACAGGCTTCTTGAAATTGCCGAGAGTTTTCGTGGCAAATCGACTACAGAAATCAAAAATAACCTTGATTGGCGAGAAAAAGATGTAGAAGCACGTCTGAGTTATGCTCTGGTCAATGGAATTGGAGATTTTATTGACGAAGATGTTGAAATAGCGAGGTCAAAAGCAAAGCGGCCCCTAGATGTCATTGAAGGCCCGTTAATGAATGGAATGAATACAGTTGGTGATTTATTCGGTGCAGGAAAAATGTTTCTGCCTCAGGTGGTTAAAAGTGCTCGTGTAATGAAAAAAGCTGTTTCCATATTGACACCATACATTGAAGCTGAAAAAGACGATAACACTATTTCTAAAGCCGGCAAAATTGTAATGGCCACTGTCAAAGGCGATGTGCATGATATCGGTAAAAATATTGTTGGAGTCGTTCTTCAATCTAATAATTATGAGGTTATTGACCTTGGAGTCATGACTCCTGTTACTCAGATTCTTGATACGGTCCGAAAGGAAAATGCGGATATTATTGGTCTCTCCGGCCTTATAACACCGAGCCTAGATGAAATGTGCACGGTGGCGAAGGAATTAGCGCGAGAAGGATTTCGTACACCACTTCTCATTGGAGGTGCAACAACCAGTAAGTTACATACAGCTGTAAAAATCGCCCCGTGAAATCAAAACGCAGTGATACATGTGCCGGATGCCTCAAAGGCTGTCGGCGTGGCCAGCAATTTACTGTCAGAAAGCCGTCGGGCCCAATATGCTTCCTCAGTCCATGAAGAATACACGCATATTCGAGAAAATCACGCTCGCGGTCAAAAAACAGAAGATCGAGTAAAATTTGCCGAAGCTCGTAAAAATCGCTTAAATATCGATTGGAATAGTTACTCGCCACCAATACCTAATTTATTGGGTGTAAAAACTTTCACTAATTTTCCCTTGGTTGAATTGGCTCCACTAATTGACTGGACGCCGTTTTTTCGAACTTGGAACCTGACTGGAAAATATCCAGATATTCTAAAAGATGAACGCGTTGGCGACGCTGCGCAAGACTTAATAAACGATGCTCAGAAAATGCTGGGAAAAATTCTGAAAGAGAAGTGGTTAACAGCAAACTGTGTAATTGGGTTTTGGCCTGCAAACAGTATGGATTATGATAACATCGTCCTCTATAAAAATGAAAAACGCTCAGAGAAAGAGGCTACATTTCATTGTCTAAGACAGCAAATGAAACGCCAGAGCGGACGACCTAATTTATCCCTTGCTGATTTCATTGCCCCGAAACAAACTTCTGTACCCGATTACATTGGCGCATTTGCGTTAGCAGTAGGCAATGAGACCGATAACATTGCAAGGCGTTTTGAAGAGGCGAATGATGATTATAGCGCCATTATGATTAAAGCTTTAGCAGATCGCTTGGCCGAAGCTTTCGCAGAGTTTATGCATCAAAAAGTTAGAAAAGAATATTGGGGATATTCCCCTCAGGAATCTCTGACAACTGAAGAGTTAATTGCTGAGAAATATGTTGGAATACGGCCAGCTCCTGGCTATCCAGCCTGTCCAGATCATACAGAAAAAGCAACAATCTTTTCTCAATTAGATGTGCAACAAAATACCAGAATTACACTAACAGAAAATTATGCCATGCACCCGACTGCGGCTGTTTGCGGACTGTATTTTAGCCATCCTAAAAGCCTATATTTTGGTTTGGGAAAAATTGACCGGGATCAGGTGAAAGTCTATTCAAAACGCAAAAAACTTAGTCTAAAAGTTATGGAACGCTGGTTAGCGCCTAATCTTTCATATACATCCGAGAATTAGAAAAGATATTAATACGTTAAAACGCATTTATACTGATATTATAAATATCTAGGGAATGATGACTATGATTTACTTAATCGGATTGTCAAATAACTGGAGATATATATGCCTCTTTACAAAGTAGCCGTGATACCTGGAGACGGCATCGGCAAAGAAGTGTTGCCTGAAGCTGTAAACATATTAGAAAAGGTGGGGCGCAACCTCGATATTCAATTTGAGTGGCATGAATTTTCGTGGTCATGTGAAACTTACGCAAAAACAGGTCGCATGATGCCGGTAGATGGCATAGACCAACTTGCATTATTTGATGCTATTTTTTTGGGAGCTGTTGGTTACCCTGGCGTTCCTGACCATATATCTTTATGGGGTCTACTAATACCAATTAGGAGAGCGTTTAAACAATATGTGAACCTCAGACCCATCAAGTTAATGAAGGGGATCGAGTCTCCCCTTGCCAACCGCGCACCCAATGAGATTGATTTTATCATTGTAAGGGAAAATAATGAAGGCGAATATTCAGAAATGGGTGGTCGGATATACGCTGACACCGATAGAGAAATGGTTATCCAGGAAAGTGTATTTACCAGGCAAGGTGTCGACAAGGTATTGCAATTTGCGTTTGAGCAAGCACAAAAACGCCGTAAACATGTTACTTCGGCAACTAAATCTAACGGGATCATTCACACAATGCCATATTGGGATGAACGATTTAATGTCCAAAAAGATAAATACCCGGGAGTAAACACAGATCAGTTTCATATTGATATTCTGTGTGCTCATTTAGTCCAGCATCCTGATTGGTTTGATGTCGTGGTTGGCAGTAATCTATTTGGTGATATTCTTTCAGATCTTGGCGCAGCAGTTGCTGGCGGTATGGGTTTAGCACCTGCAGCCAATATTAACCCAGAAAAAGAGTTTCCCTCAATGTTTGAACCCGTACATGGCTCTGCTCCAGATATAGCGGGACAAAACATCGCTAATCCTATCGCACAGATTTGGACAGGCGCTATGATGCTAGATCACCTTGGCCATGAAGATGCAGCTAAAGCTATTACCGACGCCATAGAATTGGTGGTAGCTGATGGTAATAATTTGACCCCGGACCTAGGTGGTTCAGCAACAACTCAGCAATTAGGACGAAATATCGAGGAAGCTCTTTAAAATCATGAATGCGCGTACAAATAGTCACTGGTTAAAGCAGGTAATTGAAACTAATGAAACTGACTGCCCGCCGTTAGATGAAAATGTTCGGGCAGATATATGCATCGTTGGAGGTGGGTTTACCGGGCTTTGGACTGCGCTTCACTTAAAAAAAGAAAACCCATCACTAAACATTGTGGTAATAGAAAAAAATATATGTGGCGGTGGGGCAAGCGGTCGAAATGGCGGATTTGTTCTGAGTTGGTGGGCAAAATTTCTATCTCTGGAAAAAATATGTGGTGGCGAAGAAGCGGTAAGGCTTGCTACAGAATCTGTTAAAGCGGTAGATGCGATTGGTCAATTTTGTTTGGAGGAAAACATTGATGCGCATTACCTTAAGGATGGATGGCTTTGGGCCGCAACAGGAAATCAGCAAGTTGATAGCTGGAACGGAACTCTAGAAGCGATTAGCCGTTATCAACAATACCCCTTCCATCCCTGGGAGGCTGATAAAGTCGGCTCCATGTCGGGTTCGGCAAGGCATCAATCTGGCATCTTCGAACCTAGCGCAGCAAGTGTCCAACCAGCAGCACTGGCAAGAGGACTTAGAAGAGTTGTTATGGC
>CAYRUX010000049.1:0-14614 GCA_964427515.1 uncultured Rhizobiaceae bacterium | reverse complement strand
GTACGAGTCTTCGAGGTGCCAGTCTAATTGGGGTAGATTGTTCGGCAGCAAAGCTACAAGATACTCAATTTCGGAGTTCAAATTTAGAACGCGTTGATTTTCGTGGTTCATATCTAAAGGATGCTGGTTTTAAGGACGCATTTTTTAATAATACAATAATGCCTGACGGAACAATTGAATCTGATGTTTTTATGACTGATAAAGAAAAGTTTCAGGATAAATTATAAACATTGAACCTTTCTATTAGAAGACTGTACATTATTTGGCTGGGGTAGTTAGGTTAATGGAAAATTGTAGTTTTTTAATCAGCTATATGGCATGGAAAAATATAGCAAAAAACGATTATGTAACGAGATAAGAGCAACCCAATCTCATAATGCATGCGACAGAGTTGCTGCAGAAATTTAAATTCGTGGTAAATCAGAAAATATTGCTCGTCTCTTAACTACTAAGCACCCAGCCATGATATCATGCAAGCCTTGTTTTCGCTTTGTAAAAGCCACGCTTAAACATGCAGCTATAGATACGAGGCTGACTAAAAGATCAAGAATTGCCACAGAATTAATTAACCCGGGCAACCACAGTGGCCATGCTCTATAGCTGGCAGTAACAAAACTGACTTTCTCCCCGTTGTAGTTGCATACCTTAATCCCAAAAGCTCGTTTCCCTATGGATGCTTGGGCTTTTCCACTTTCTTGAATAGCAATATATAGCCATACTGTTACTCCGACTACCAGTAAACCTAGTAGTGATGGAGCATAGGAAAACATATCGCTACCCCCAGTAGGGTTTTCCATAACAGTTTTTGTTAGAAGATCATCCCAAATGAAAAATGCTATCAGAAGGTAAGTTACGTAGATCAAAATGCCATCTATGAACCAGGCTCCAGTTCGGCGCCAGAATCCAGCATAGGGATCAGTATGGTTATGAGATAGGTTATTATAAGTCACGGCATCTTAAAACTAGTAAATAATTGTTTCTATTACAACTTGGCATAATCCTCAATATATGCATGAATAATTTCATCTATACTGCTGTTTGCGGGCAACCCCAGTGCTAAGGCTCTATCTGCTAGTGCCCATTTTGGCCAACCGTCACAAATTTTTTGTATATCAGTATTTGGAACGCACGTAATTTTTCCTAATGCCCTGTTTTTAGCCACCCGGTGGAGACCATCTACCATTTCCTTTACAGTGAGAGAAATGCTTGGAAGGTTAATAGACCGGTCATCACCAAGGTCTTCACTATTAATTTCATGCAGTAGCAATATTCCATCAATCACGGTTCTATAACCGCTTACAGCCATTCGTGTCTGGTAGTTAACAGGTACTTCGTAATTTATCCCGGACAAAGGCTCACGAAATACACCACTTGCACACCCAGCGGCCGCCTTATTGGGTTTCCCCGGTCGAATAATAACCGTTGGTAGTCGAGCTCCTCGTCCATCTAAAAAGCCTTTGCGTGTGTAGTCATTAAGGAGTAGTTCGTTAACAGCCTTTGTCATGCCATATGTTGTCATTGGTGTTATTTTCGTTTCATCCGTAACAGTATCTGGCATTGCGCAACCTCCAAATGCAGCTAAGCTGCTTGTGAAAACTACTTTTGGCAATTCTGGAGCTGCTCGTGCTGCTTCCAGAAGGTTTATTCCCCCATAAAGATTAACATCAAGCGCTAGGTTGAAATCTTGCTCAGCACCAGCGCTAACTACAGACGCTAAGTGAAATATAGAAACTGACCCTCCCTTAATTAGTGAGTTTAGAAGTTTACTGTCAGTGATACTACCTTCTACAAAGCTCACTCTATCGTCATTAAAATTGGCAGGTAATGCGCGGGGGGTGGAAGCGTCCAGAAGTATGATATTTTTAACTAATTCTGTTTCTCCTGTTTGGCCTATAAGCGTCTTTTTGTCTAGAATTGCGTTCATTAGTCTTAATCCAAGAAAACCAGAGCCACCAGTTATTATGACTTTCACTGTATATAAACTCCTTATTTAAAACTAAGTTGGCCTTTTAATATAATAACAAATTAACAGAACAAGATAATAACAAATTAAAAAAACAAGGTTCATCATTTGTAATAACATGTTTTCTTAGCCATAGTTTAGTATAAAAACTATTTCATAGAAATATTGTGTGTTTTTGGCGTTTGAGGAAATAGCGATATTAATTAATAGGTGATATATGGCTAAAATTACTGAGTTAGGACCCAATGCAAAATTGATTGGAAAAATTGGATCACGGAATCTACTTTCTACCCCTGCGTTAGTCCTAGATCTGGATTGTTTGGAGCGCAATATTGAACGAATGAAGACTTATGCAAATAGTAAAAATATTGCTTTGCGTCCTCATTGTAAGACGCATAAAAGTGCAATTATAGCTCAATTGCAAATAGATGCTGGCGCTACGGGAATAACTGCAGCGACATTGGGAGAAGCAGAAGTGATGGCAGATGCTGGTGTAACCGGTATTCTGGTAAGTTCCCCAATCATTGCCGATAGTAAGATTGACCGGTTGATGAAAATTAATAAGAAAGTTAAAGGACTACTCCAAACAGTTGACAATATATCAAATGCGTCAAGATTATCGATGGCTGCTATGAATATAGGTAAGCCTCTTAATGTTTTAATTGATGTAGATGTAGGGCTTCACCGTACAGGCGTTGCGAGTGTTAACGAAGCTGTGGAACTTGTTCATACGATAGTAGCCAGTCAAAGCCTTAATTATGCCGGGTTACAAGGCTATGCGGGGCATATTATGCACATTGAAAGCTTCGATGAACGTGAGAGAACTAATTTATATCACATGAATAAATTGCAAGATGTTCGTTCTGCTCTCGCGGAAATCAATCTATCACCGAATATAATTACAGGCGCTGGGACAGGTACGTATGATATAGATGCGGAGCAGGGTATTGTTACTGAAATGCAGGTTGGTTCCTATGTATTCATGGATGTAGAATATCTAGATATCAAGTGCCGCAAAAATCAGCAATGGATATTTGAGCCATCACTATTTGTTCGCTCTACTGTTGTGAGTGCTAATCATTCTGACCATGCAACAATTGACGCTGGACTTAAATGTTTCTCTCAAGACGGGCCATTGCCCGTATTTAATCAAGGAACGCCGGCTGGTTCTATTTACAAATTCTTTGGCGATGAACATGGTAGCGTAATGTTTGAGGGGTCAAATGAGCGTTTAGATGTGGGAAGTACAGTCGAATGTCTGGTCCCTCATTGCGACCCTACCGTAAACTTATATGACTTTTATCATTGTGTAAGAGGTAATACGCTGGTTGATATTTGGCCAATCGATGCTCGTGGTCTACATTAACAAAAATTTAGATTTTATTTTAACCAGCGCATTCCAGATTGCCTAAAATAACTTTTATCTTAAGCTAACCGGACTATATTTCGATTGTCTATAGGCAAACCTTATCGAATTTAATTTATAGTTTTTGTAGGAGTTGAATTAAACTCGAAGTATCCCAACGCCCGCCCCCCCGGTGTTGAATATGTGCATAGAATTGGTCAACTAACATTGCAAGCGGTAGGAGTGCTCCATTATTTTTTGCTTCATCAAAGCATAATCCAAGATCTTTTCGCATCCAGTCTGCTGCAAATCCAAATTCGAATTCTCCCTTCAACATTGTTTTTCCACGGTTCTCCATCTGCCAGGATTGAGCTGCTCCTTTAGAGATTACTTCTAGAACTTTTTCACCATCTAGGCCGGCACGTTGCGCAAAATTTATTCCTTCTGCTAAACCTTGCACTACTCCTGCGATACATAACTGGTTAACCATTTTAGTGAGCTGCCCATTCCCAACCTCACCCATATGTGTGATATTGTGTGAATAGCAACGCATAATTGGTTCTATTATTTTAAAAGTATTATTGTTTCCTCCTACCATAACAGTTAGTTTACCATTTTCTGCTCCAGCCTGTCCTCCAGATACTGGGGCATCCATGAAATTTAAATTTTTGGTTTGAGCTGCTTCATCAATTTCACGTGCCACGTTCGCGGAGTCTGTGGTATGATCTACGAATATAGCGCCCGGTTGCATGCCCTCCAGAATACCCTCCTATCCGTACGCTACCTCCCGAAGATCATCGTCTGCTCCAACGCAACTAAATACGATTTCAGCTTGTGCTGCAGCATCCTTTGGCGTGGCTGCTATTTGCCCAGAGAACCTTTTAGACCAATCTTCAGCGCGAGACCTAGTGCGATTAAATACTGTGACGGAGCATCCGCCCTCAACCAAATGGCCTGCCATCGGATAGCCCATTACACCAAGCCCAACAAAGGCAACCTTTTTTCCAGCAGCGTTCTTAGAGCTCATATTTCATATTCCTTCTATCATAAATTTGCACTGTCATTTAAAATTTTCGTTAGCGTAAAAAAGAATGGAAGCCAGTCATTTAATTTCATTTGCAATCAGAGTAATGTTCATCTCTTTAAGGGAATTACTTACAACTATGAGAAGATTTTGAATATCTTCAGCTTTAATATTACCAATACAACCTATTCTAAAACTATTGTGCGTTGTTAACTTCCCTGGGTAAATAAGGTAACCTTCTCTTGCTAGGATGCTGTAGAACTTTTCAAAATTAAATCCGGTGTCGTCACTAGGGGCTATAAATGTTACGATGATAGGTGCCTGAGTTTCGTCAGGTAAATACGTTTCAAAACCAATATCTTTCATGCCAGAAATTAGCACCTGACAATTTTCCCAATAACGGGCAAATCTGAAGCCGATACCACCTTCATCATTTAATTGATCGAGTGCAGAATCAAGAGCAGCAATAATTTGGCTTGTAGGTGTAAACCGCCATTGGCCATTTTTTTGCAAAACTTGCCATTGATCATAAAGATCCAAGCTTAAGCTATGACTATTTGCCGAACATTGTTCTAAATGTATCTTGCGGGCTAAAACAAATGCAACACCTGGAACGCATTCTATACATTTGTTGGCGGAAGCAGCCAGTCCATCGAACGCAATGTATTTAGCATTAATAGGAATGCCGCCAAATGAACTCATTGCATCTATAAATAATCGGCATTTATTTTTAGAAACAAGTTTTGCTATTTCGTCAAGAGGGTTTAATACCCCACTAGTAGTTTCGCAATGTACCATTGCAACATCAGTAATATCTTTATTCGATTTGAGAGCGTTATTAATTAAGGTTGGGTCAAGTGCCTCATTGGAAGGAAATTTGATAGTTCTATATGTTCGACCTAATACCTTTAAAATATTTGCAATACGTTCCCCATAAGCCCCATTGATCAATACGAGGACACTTCCATTTCTTGGTATAAGAGTACCCAACATAGCTTCAATAGCAAATGTCCCACTTCCTTGCATTGGAATACAGACGTGATCTCTTTGTGCATTGGCTAAAGACAATAATTTTTTTCTTATATTTTCCGTTAAATTGATGAAAGCCTGATCTCTAGAACCCCAGTCCTTTTTTAAAGCATTTTTTGTGGTATGGCTGGTTGTGAGCGGGCCTGGTGTCAGTAATAATGGCTCCCTAATTTTTATCATCATCTTCTTTCATGGTGTTCGACGGTTCCAGTGCATATAAAGCGTCCGGCGTATCTACATCAATTGTGATTTCAGGAGTTTCGAAACTTACTTCGTAAACAGCATCGGAATTCTCGGCTATAATATGTTTTGCACCTACATCGCCAGCTATCTGCTTCATTGAGGTAAAAAAATTTGAAGACCAAAGAACAGGGTTTCCCCTTTTTCCTTTATAAGTTGGCACGCAAATGGCTGGCCCTACTGAAGAATTAAAACTTGAGATCAATTGTTTCATTGTAGAGGTTTCAACGTTTGGCATATCTCCTAAACAAATTAATGTTCCATCAATATCATCTGAGAGTTCGGATAACCCTAAACGGATAGACGTGCTTATTCCTTCATTAAAACTAGGGTTAATTACACATTTAACATTATATCCATGCAGCGCTTTGGTTATTTTGTCATGTTCGTAGCCTGTTACGACAATGATTGGAGAAACACCACTGTCGATTACAGCATTTACAACATGTGTTATCATCGGTTTCCTATCGAGCTCAATCAGTAACTTATTTCTATTTCCCATGCGTCGAGATTGGCCGGCTGCTAAAACAATGGCAGCAATTTTAGTTTGAGCATTTCTATTTTTAGAATGCGAACTTTTAAGTTTTGATTGCGTAGATGTGCGTGGTAAAGGCCTGCTGGCTATTTCCATAAGCAATCCACCGGTTCCCATCTTCATAATGTCTTCTTTTGTTATAGGGATATCTGCAAACCGACGCCGAAGAATCCAATCAAAGCCATTTAGTTTTGGAGAGCGAGCACATCCAGGCAAGCCAATTATATCTATATTGCTCATATGAGCGAGGAGCAATAGGTTTCCTGGGTCAACTGGCATGCCAAAATGGTCAATATTACCTCCTGCTTTAATGATTCCGGTCGGTACAATGTCACGCCTATCGACAATGGCTGATGCACCAGCAATTAATACCATTTCGCAATTAAGTTTACATAAATGTCTTATGGCTTCACATATTTCGTCACTGACGTGATTACATCGTATTTCACCGATTAGCTCCCCATTCATTGGTGTGAGGCGGTCAACCAAAGTTTGGGTGGTAGAGTCCAGCATACTTTCTTTTGTTCGTGATAACCTCGTCTGTATAAAACCAACCCGCTTTTTATGGAAAGGGGCAACCTTCAATAGTGGTTTACCGTTATTCGCGATTTCAAGACATTTGTCCAAAATTGTTTTTGGGAGTGCAAAAGGTATAACTTTCACTGTAGCAACCATTTGGCCAGGCTCTATTTGGCTAAATGGCTCCAAGGTTCCGAGGGTCATTCCTTCATCAATCTGGTTAATTCGATCGATTTGTTTCTGGTCAGGAATGATTATACCACGTACGACGGAAAAAATATTGCATCTACCCGTGTACGGTTCACTAAGGGAAAGCCCTTTTGCCATAAGTAATTGACCTAGAGCTAGAGCTGCCTCGTTTTCTGCTACGTCATCTTTCTCTAAACGTGCGCCACAAACCTTTTCAATACCTTCGTTCTTTAGAGTTTGTATATCTGTTGTGGAGAGGATATGGCCTTTTTTTAAAGTACCACTCGGCAAATGCATGGTATGCGCTAGAATTAGTCCTAATGCTTTAGAAATGCTGGTATCGCCAAAAATCATCGGGAAACATTACCTTGTTGTTTTAGGGTCACATTCCTTACGTTTGTAATTTCAGCCATAATTGAAATGGCAATTTCTGCCGGGGACTTGGCTGCGATATCTAAGCCTATGGGGCTATGAATACGACTTAACTGAGTGTCTAAAAAACCTAAACTCTTTAATCTTGAAAGACGTTTGCTATGAGTCCTCTTGCTTCCGAGAGATCCAATATAAAATACGGGAGATTCCAGTGCGTATTCTAAAGCAGGGTCATCAATTTTGGGATCATGAGAAAGAGTGATAATTGCTGCGCGATTGGTTAAGTGAATTTCTTTGAAGTAGTCGTCTGGCCAATCATTAGATATTTTCAAGTCTGGGAAGCGGTCGGGATTGGCAAAACCTTGTCGCGGATCAACGATATTGACGTTGTAACCAGCCATTCTTGCTATGTATGCTAAGGACTGGGTGATATGAACGGCTCCAACTATATATAGTTCTATTGGAGGGTTGTATGATCGAACAAAGTAGGCATTTTCATCATGTTCAATTATTGAATTTGAGTCTGCTAGTAAACAATTTTTCACAATAATAGTTATATTGCTTGGCAAATTAGCTCCGTACGCATTATCTGATTCGTCAACTAATGTTTGTCTTCCTTTACTAAGCTCAGTAACCAAAGCAACTGGGGTACCGCTTGCTCTTTTTAAGTTTAGTTTTTCGAGAATTAATCGTTTCATTATCTACTCTATTTTTTCGACGTAAACTTGAACAGTTCCTCCGCATGCCAATCCAACTTCCCATGCTTCTTCGTCGGACACTTCAAACTTAAGGATATTTGGAATACCAGTTTTAATTGATTGAAATGCGGCTTCGATAACCGCTCCCTCTATACAACCTCCAGAAACCGATCCTTCAAAGTTTCCATCAGTATCTGTAATTAACTGACTGCCAACAGGACGGGGCGAAGATCCCCAGGTAGAAATCACGGTTGCCAATGCAACTTCTTGGCCTGCTTTCTTCCAATCTTCCGCAAGGCGGAGAATATCTTCGCATCGTTTTTTCATCCTATAAACCTGGCCAAGTTTAAATTGTTAATAATGGAATAATTTTACTGTTAAATCTGCATCAATAATTCAATCTGTTGAAGAAATTAACTGATCCAATATTTCACCCTCTATTTTTTCTATATCGTCCTGATATTTTAGTAGGACACCGAGAGTAGTCTTTACGACGTCCTTTTCTAATACTGTTACGTTTAGAACACCTAGAGCGAGTAGCCAATTTATGCTTTCAGCTACCCCGGGAACCTTAAATAAATCCATTTTACGTAAGTTTTGGACAAATCTAACGACCTCTTTACGTAGTTTAGCGTCAGCCTCCGGTACGCGAGTTTCTAATATTTTTATTTCTCGTTCTGGATTTGGGTAATCGATCCAGTGGTAAAGGCATCGTCGCTTTAAAGCATCATGGATTTCCCTTGTTCGATTGGAAGTAATCAATACTATTGGTGGTTCTACTGCCTGAATAGTACCAATTTCTGGGATCGTAATCTGATAATCGTCAAGAACTTCTAAAAGAAATGCTTCAAAGGGTTCATCGGCTCTATCGAGCTCATCGATCAATAATATTGGCGCTCCCCCTTCAGTTGGTTGTAAAGCTTTTAGTAACGGACGTGTTACAAGAAAGCGTTCAGAAAATATATCTTGCGTCAATTTATCCTTGTCTGATTTCCCGATTGCCTCTGAAAGCCTAATCTCTATCATTTGCTTAGCGTAGTTCCATTCATACACGGCGGAAGAAATGTCTAGTCCTTCATAACATTGAAGGCGAAGTAACTTTCGATTAAAAGAATTGGCAAGAACCTTAGCCAGTTCAGTTTTCCCAACTCCGGCTTCTCCTTCCAAAAATATTGGCTTTTGTAAATTTAAAGAGATAAAAAGACTGGTCGCGAGTTTCCTGTCAGCTATGTAATCGCAGGACTCAAGGATCTGGAGAGTTTCGTCGACGGTTTTTGGTAATTTAATTGTCAATGATTTGATCACTTTACTAAATTGCACTGAGAATGAAATCTGACATTTGGCCGGTACTGTCAAGTTTAAAGGCTTGCAGATATTTTTTACCCTTATAAATTTTGACACATTTATTGGCTGTGTCTAATGAAATGAGTATGTCGGTTTCCCCTGGGAAGTTTGGAGCAAGAATAATATCGTTAGTTTCTAATTTTTGTAGTAATTGTTCTACATTTACGGGACTGTTACTAGATGATTCGTGTATCAAGGCCCAGCGTAGTGTTGATACAGCTAAAACTTCTTTAGCCCCGGCAGTTCGATGCCGGTGACTATCTTTTTCCGGGACATCTATTTCACAATTTTTTCCGATATAGGCAAATACGGATACAGTCTTATTTTTGTTCTTAAAGTATTTAATTAGATCTCGTGCAAAATTATTTCGTAGTTCTGGACTGCTTCCTTGAATGCCTATGACCGTCATATGAATATTTTTGCTATAATACCCCAGTGGCCCACAATATTAAAAGCGCAACACCACCAATTACAGTAGAAACCCAATAATGGGTTGGAATACCATATATGGGTCGTGTTTCCTGAGTGGTTGTCGCGGTAGATCCATTTTCTGATGCATCTGGCAAACTATCGGTAGAGGTATTTTCAGTCACTTTAGCCACAAATGTTTCAAAAAACTGTGTAGCTAGTTTCTTGCTTACTGAATCAATTAATCGGGATCCTATTTGAGCTAGTTTACCCCCAACCTTAGCTTCAACATCGTACTTCAATATAGTACTAGCACTGTTTTCTTCTCCTTCACTAAGACTTACTTTAGCTGTGCCCGAAACAAATCCAGCTGCTCCACCTTGACCTTCCCCCTCAAGTTTATAACTAATTGGTGGATTAAGTTCAGATAACTTAACTGCACCACTAAATGTTGCTTTAACTGGCCCAATCTTAGTTGTGATCGTTGCCGTCATTTCTGTATCTGAATTCTTGTCAAGCTGCTCACAACCAGGTAGACACGCTTTTAGAATTTCAGGATCGTTTAATGCGTTCCATACAGACTGGCGATCGGCAGGAATCTGATGTTCACCCTTCAAATTCATAAACCCTCCGTGTCAAAAAAACTAGCTATAAACAATAAATTGTATAATTGCTGGATTAAAATACATAGAAAATATAATTCAAACAAATGTTGATGAGGTTAATAACACTCAAACACAAACTTTGATACTAATCGTTTTACTAAACTTTATTTTTAGGGTTCAGCGGTAACAGGAATTTGTTTAGGGTTTAGATCCATCATTTTTCATAAATATGTCGTATCGGATTGTTTTGCCACGAATTTGGTGTGAGGGGGTTGGTATCTCCAATAGAGGTTCAGCCTTTAAAGGCCATTTCAAAACTACTCTCTTCGTAGCCACCTGCAGAGCTACTTGCATGAGTTCTGAAGCATCATTATCTGACCCTACCACAGAACGAAGGTACCTTATCTCTATCTTTGAGAGGGCGCTATTTTGACGCGTTGGATGCATGGGGTCAACGATTACGACTTCAGGCTTTAAGCGTAAAAGAAGCGTTTTAGAATCTCCATACATTACAGTCATTCGCCCAACTGTATCACTGGTTTTGCCACCATTTATGGTAGCCTTTTTAATTCCATCTTTTAATATTTTATAAATTTCAAGTGATCGCTCTATGAGCGTAACCTTTGCTCCAAGAGATGCTAAAAGAAACGAATCCTTCCCCAGTCCAGCTGTAGCATCAACAACTTGCGGCGTGCGCCCCTTGGTAAATCCGGCAGCTCGAGCCAAAGCCTCATTGCGTCCTCCACCATAACGTACTCTATAATTCAGTGCAGTGCTTTCGAAATCACAAGTTAAATAATAGTTGTTCTGATTCAAACGACCTTACCTCAGGTAAATTAGGTAACCCACCAAATGTCTATATTGCAATTTAATAATTTGTAACAAATGTTAGAGTTTCAAAAACTAATAATAGAATTTTGATCTTATGAAGTCACATCGACATTCACGCTTTTTGTTTGCATGCGTTTAAGTTGTTTTTTAAATTTTTCGCAGGCATCCATAATTTCAACTCTTGGGGTAAACCATATATAATCATAAGGAAGCTCAGATGTTTCAGTATTAATGCGGTAATAGTGAACATCGCGGCCCTTCTGGCTTACTTCTAAAAATGCAATTGTAGTGATAGTGCCGTTAGGTATTTAGCGCTTGATATGGAAGGGTACAGAACAATTTTTTATTTCATGACCCAAGACAGCGATCAAAACAACACCATTTTGATTTCTAGAATTACCTATTGCCCAAGCCATATGGGCATCTTTAACAAATTGCGTAAACACCATCTTATCCAACAAGTTCTTTGGGGCATAACCACAATGCGACTTTTGTATTTCAGTTTTAAGTAAATTCTCAAGAATTTTTGGTAGTGTATTATTTAATCTTAATTGTTTAATTAGGCGGGGACTCAAACCGTTTAAGCCTAATTTCATTAACCTTTTAGTTTTTTTGCGACTAATGTTAGCGGGCGATATTTTTAGATTAGCAGCTAATGCCTCATCAACAATAGGCGTGTATAATTTTTTGTCTGGCCATCCCGAGTTTTCCCAATTCACAGCTTTAAAGAATTCTTCAGAACTCTTAGGATAACTTTCAGAAAATTTAATCAAGTTGTCAATTTGACTCATATTTAACATCTCAAATGCTACGAGTGGGCGGCGACCAAGATTTACCAATGATTTTATTATATAAGCCTGTAGAATATGATGGTCTGGATTATTATGAGTTTCTCCAAGTAAAACAAAGTCATGCTGATTAATGTCAGCAATCAATTCATCTTGGCCAACAAACCTAGCTTCATTAGTACTCCAGATTTTTCCTACTAATACATGGTCTCTATTATATGCTGACTGCCAGTGATCTATTGAAGAGCACGCAGATAGTAAAATTAAAGGAAAGATTAATAATCCTGAAATACTTTTAATTGTCATGTGTCATAAGTAATACAGAATTAAGCAAATGCCTAAAAGAATTACGATCCAAAGAGCTGAAAATCCTGTACTCCAGGTTCGGGCTAAAATGCCTGTTGATCCATAATGTTGAGCAGCGAAGCGCCTACATCTAAAACCAACGTTCAGGACAAAATTAGAAATGACAGTTTCTGTATGTGCCCAAATTTGTCCGGTTTTGGTTACGGCGCGATTACCTAGAGTTCGGTAAAGCCAGTCCGCGTCAAGATTAATTCCAGGTAACTCAGGCGGGTACAGCTTGATTAGCTTTAGCCATGCGAAGGCGAGAGCTGAGAAAAATAGCAACTGTAGTTGGGTAATTATATGATCCGAAGTATAGGGTTCATAATTAACATTCCACGGCAGCAAATTGTAAAGGACGTTTGGATATATTCCTATCAGTATACAAAGAACCGCGGAGATGATCATCGCGGCGAGCATATTCGCCGGCGGCTCGCGTGTTCTAATGCCTGAATCATGGGCAAAAAATGCAAAAAATGGAATTTTAATTCCTGCATGGTGAAAAACGCCAGCAGATGCAAAAAGTAGCATTAACCAAATTATCCAGTGACCTTCATGAGCTGCCGCAGTCATCACCATTGACTTACTTACAAAGCCTGAAAAAAGAGGAAACGCAGAAATCGACGCTGCCCCAACAATACAAAGCGAGGTTGTAATAGGCATACTTTTATAAAGCCCGCCCAACTCAGAACCATTAATTTTGCCAGTTTGGTGTAGTACAGCGCCCATTGACATGAGTAATAGACCCTTGAAGAGCACATCGTTGAATGCATGACTAACAGCTCCATTGAGGGCAAGTTCGGTACCTATACCAATTCCTACAACCATGAAACCAACCTGATTAATTAGGCTGAATGCTAATACACGGCGAAGATCATTTTCTATGACTGCAAAAAAGATCGGGAACATTGCCATGGTAGTGCCGATATAAATTAATACCTCTGTTCCAGCTAAACTGCGGGCTAATCCATAAATTGCCACTTTCGTTGTAAATGAACTGAGAAATACCATGCCTGTTGGGGTCGACTCAGGGTACGCATCTGTTAACCAGCTGTGTACTAGTGGGAATGCACATTTAATTCCAAAAGCAGTAAAAATTAATATACTGGCAAGTGAGTCTAACCCAATTAGGTTAAATGAAGCAGAACCTGTCTCTGTAATGTGCAGCAGAGTCCCCGCTAATAAAAGCAATCCAGACACAATTTGAAGAGTTAGGTAGCGAAAACCTGCTGCACTTGCTCGGGGAGTTCGTCTGGCCCAGATCAGAAACACAGATGATAGCGCCATTATTTCCCAGAATATGAAGAGAGAAATTAGATCGCCAGAAAAAACAGCTCCAAGTGCTCCGCCAGCGTAAACTAGTGACGATATTTGCTGGATACGGTCCCTAATATGAAAAGCGTAAAGACAGGCAAGAAATGTTGCGAGATGAAATAGAATTCCAAAAAGTATAGATAACTTGTCAACACGTAAAAGTTCTAACTGAATATCAAACAAACCTATTTGCAAACCGTTACTATCGGTAATGAGCCAAAGGTTATACCCACCTATAATTGGTATAATTAACGCTATAGTTGATCTCAGATAGCGAGGCGCCACCGTTAAGATTAATGCACCAACAAAAAATATCAGTGCGGGGGGTACATTACCGGTCATAATGATTTTCCGGTCTCATAATTAATTTGCGCAATATTTTTGCAGCAAGTACCAAACCCACACAGGCTATGAAGCCATAAAAACCATAAAAACCAAACCAACCCTCCCAATTGAAGTACGAATGTCTTTCAAAAATGAAGTCTAGGCACAACAAAATGATACTGGCGGCAAGAAGAATTCTTACCAAGAGTATTATATTTTTACGTTTATCTAGCCAGGAATTTTTATTCACTTCTATGTCCTCAATTTTCTATAAGGGGGTAGAGCAAGTTGAACAAAAAGTCTGGGTACGCAAAAAGTACAAAACAGCCAAGTGTTGTAATTACAATTGCAACAAGCATAAGCATTGGAGCCTCAGAAATTTTATTAGCGCTAGTTCTATTTTTATCCTTTAAGGGGAAAAATGCTCTTACGACAATTGGAAGAAAATAGAAGGCATTCAAAAGTGAGCTGACTAGTAGGAGGGCTAATAGTGGGTAAGAGTTTTCCTGTAGTGTACCGAGAACCAAATAATATTTGCTCCATGCTCCAGCAAAAGGTGGCAAGCCAATGAGAGCGAATGACCCGACAGCAAACGCACCCATGGTGATAGGCATATGTTTTCCAATACCGTCCAACTCGTCGATGCGCGTTTTTCTTGTTACGGTAAATATAGCTCCAGCGCAAAAGAAAAGTGTAATTTTTGCAAAACCATGCATTGCAATGTGGAGAGTGCTTCCCATG
>CAYRUX010000048.1:0-3008 GCA_964427515.1 uncultured Rhizobiaceae bacterium | reverse complement strand
AGAGTCTGACGGTTCTATGATAGTGGTTCCGCAGAAATTAAGGCGGGCGTCTTCTCGTAATGAAAAAGAAAAACGCTCATCTAGCAATCCGGTAACACTTACTGTCGTTGATAACGCCCTCAGAAATATTTGCGACGAAATGGGAAGTGCAATGGTTCGCACGGCTTATTCTCCCATATTTAGCGAATCTCGAGACTTTTCCTGCCTATTATTTGATCGCAGAGGTAGAATGATTGGGCAAGCTGAAATGAATCCTGCGATTATGTGTGCAGGTCTTCATACGGTGCCCCACTGCATAGCGGAAATTGGCGAGGAGAATTTCAATGCTGGGGATGTGATTGTTCATAACGACCCCTATCGTGGACAGTGCCATATGCCCGAGCATTTGCTCCTAAAACCTGTTTTTATAGATAAGCAGTTAGTAGGCTTTGCGGGAAATATCGCTCACATTGGTGAGATAGGTGGAATGGCAGTGGGCTCTTTTGCCTCAACAGCAACAGAGGTTTTTCAAGAAGGGTTGCGAATTCCACCTGTTAAGTTAATGGTTAAGGGGGAATACGCTAAGGAAGTTTGGCGCATTATGATGGCCAATCACCGAACCCCAGACGCAACTTGGGGTGATTTTCACGCAATAATGGGGTCTCTAAATACAGCAGAGAAGCGCTTGGAAAGTTTGATATTGCGTTATGGATTGGAAGCGTTTGAAAAAATTTGCGACTCTCTCATTAGGCATGCGGATAGGTGGATGCGTAATGAGATAAAGAAGATACCAAATGGCACATATTCTGGACAGGACTATTTTGAAGATGATGGCGTAGTTTCCAAGCGTTACTTTTTTCGAGCGGATGTGCATATCTATGACCAAGAAATTGTTATTGATCTATCAAGGTCGGACGATCAAGCATTTGGCCCTATCAACGTGACTTATGTGGCTACAGCAGCAGCCGGGTGTACAGCAATTCTACAAAGTATAGAAACATCTGGTGTTCCTTTAAATTCTGGTGTGTTTCGGCCATTAAAGGTAATCGCGCCACCTGGCAAGATCGTAAACCCAACATTTCCTGCACCGAGTGTTGCAGGTAATACCGAAGGGCAGCCGAGGATTATATCTTGCGTGCAAATGGCCATGGCGAAGGCACTTCCTGAGAAAGTAGGAGCTGCTGAAGGCGGTACTGCTTGTAATCTGCTTAGGGGGGGGACGCATCCCGACACCGGGGAGGGTTGGCCGCACTCTCAGCGAGATGGAGGTGGCTGGGGCGGACGACCTGGGCGAGATGGTAATAATGCACAATGCATTGCCCACGGGTCAACAATCAGGAGCACTCCTACGGAAGTATTTGAAACGCGATTTCCTTTAAGGGTAATTGAATATAGTTTGAGAAATGATTCTGGTGGTGCGGGTCAGTATAGAGGCGGTTTGGGTATCAGGCGACTATTTGAAGTTACTGCACATTCGATTACTTTAAGTGCCCTATTAGATCGAACGAAAGAGGGCCCATGGGGACTATTAGGGGGCAAACGTGGAGAGCCAGCAGGAGTATTGGTTAAACGCCGTAAAGAGAAAAGATTCAGAACGTTTGTGGAAGCATTTCAAACGGTTAGCCCAACGAAATTTGTTAATATTAAATTATTTCAAGGTGATCAGCTTTTGATACTAGCCCCCGGTGGCGGTGGTTATGGTAACCCAAAGAAAAGGTCCGAAAAGGATTTAGAAAGTGATTTATTAGATCAATTCATAACCCTGTCGGGTAAAAAGGTTTATCGAAATATATAAGAATAAACTGAAATATTGTTTCCTTTCAAATTGATCAATTGTGATGAGAACATTCTAGGTGAAACAAGGAAAAATGAGTTGCGGAGTTGTAATTTGCTTGCAAAGTTCGCAAATCGAGGGTATTGATTCCAACTCAGTTGGATGTGTACATCTCTGATTTTATTAAAAATTTTATCTTGCTTTAAGGGTGAACTATTCGAGTACGATTCGTCAGGTTCAGCAGTTCTAAGACTATGAGTCATCGCATAAAAAATAATTTGTATATACACTATAATGGCTTTTGCAATGCACCTTAGAAAATGGCAGCAGGCAATAATCGATAATTTTCCTTCCATAATAAAACAGCACAAAAGATTTATTTTGAAAGCTCCGACTGGTGCAGGAAAAACAGTTCTTGCTAGCGAAATTATTGAAAGATTTTATAAAGGTAAAAAGATAGTCGTCCTATGCCATAGATTAGTTTTATTGGAGCAGTTAGAAAGAGCGCTTAGTAAAAAACATAGAGTACGAAAGCTGGCAGTTTCAGACTCTGGAAATGCGTTTTCTGACCATGATATTCTCTTGTCGACCAGTATGCGTGCGAAAGCAATGTTAGCTGATGCAATTCCAAAGGCAGATTTAATTATTGTGGATGAGGCACATCGAGTGTCGCCAAATGGTACGGGTTATAAACGGATTATAGAAGATTTTAAGGAACACGGAAAAAAGGAGGCGCCATTACTTGGGCTTACGGCCTCTCCCGAGCGTCGGACTGGTGATCAGCGGGATCAACTGCATTTGGCATTTGACGCTATAATTGATTGTGCAAATATTGAGGAACTGATTAATGAAGGCGTGTTAGTTAAGCCGGTATATCGACCTCACTTTGTACATGATTTGGATCTAGGTGATATTGACGTAAGTTCTGGAGATTTTCCGGTGGCAAAGCTAGCTCCTGCAATAATAAAATCTTCTATGATTGATTATGCAATATGGAGCTATATGGAAGAGAGAGGAGAACTTGCCAGCAAGCCAATTTCAGCGTGGTTTTGCGCAGATGTTAGTGTTGCCGAGGCGACATTAGCTAGTATAGAGGAGGCTGGTATTAAGGCAGCCATAGTTACAGCTGGAACGCCAATAAAGGAGCGTATGACACTGTTGGGCGACCACGAAAGTGGCGAGATAGAAGCGATGGGTTCAGTTGGACTTTTAGCAGAAGGTTGGGATAACCGCTTTTGTACGATTATAGGGAACC
>CAYRUX010000047.1:0-23237 GCA_964427515.1 uncultured Rhizobiaceae bacterium | reverse complement strand
ACTCCCCCAAATCCACTCCTGCTTCTGACATTTCTTTCTGAAGGCCATCCAAAATGGCCCGAGAAAAAAGATCGCAGTACAAATTTATTGCCCGAATTGCATCGTCATTTCCAGGTATCGGAAAATCAATAAGGTCAGGGTCGCAATTACTATCAACTACTGCAATTACAGGAATGCCTAATTTACGGGCTTCCATTACAGCTATATCTTCCTTATTGGTATCAATTACTATTAATATGTTGGGAACGCCACCCATATCCTTTATACCACCAAGGGCACGGTGGAGCTTATCTCTTCGACGAGTAAGTTGCAGGATTTCCTTCTTCGTTAGACCCAAATTTTCGTCACTCAATCTGTCTTCAAGCGAGTTCAAAGTTTTTATCGAACCAGAAACAGCTTTCCAGTTTGTCATCATGCCGCCTAACCATCGATGGTTTACAAAGTATTGCCCACTTCGTTGCGCAGAATCAGCTACCAATTCAGAAGCCTGCCGTTTCGTGCCAACAAACAATACCCTGCCACCATTGGCAGCAATGTCATGTAATGCTGTTAATGCTTGATGAAGCAAAGGAACCGTTTGCTGCAAATCTAGAATATGGACGCCATTTCTAACGCCAAATATGTATGAATCCATTTTCGGATTCCATCGCCGTGTTTGGTGTCCGAAATGTACACCAGCCTCAAGTAGTTGGCGCATGGTAAACTCTGGTAATGCCATTGTTACTTTATCCTTCTCCGGTTTAACGTCCGCGGATTTGGTTTAGCCTAAGCCAGACACCGGAACGATTAGCACGCTAACCGTGTATCCGCGTGAGAAATAGTTGCAAATGTTATTTTATTAACCGAAGAAATAACCTTCTCTTACAAAAAGAACAAGCCAAATTATGTCAGTTAGATCTCATTAACTTGATCTATACCAGGTATTGACGAAATTTCACCTATTAGTGTCGGTGATAAAGCAAAGTTGGAATTTAGTTTAAGCTCGACATTATTACCTGTTCCAGTGTTAGCAATTATAAATATTTGTCCGCGACCTTTGTCTTGACGATCAAGGAGTATTTTAAGAGAGTCTAGAGGCTTGGTTTCAGAAAGGAATATTTCTAAACCTTTCATTTTTGTTATTGCCTTTTTGTTTAAATCTTCAGCTGCTTGTGCAACAAGTCTAATTTGACCTCCATCAGACTTTAAAGATGCACGAATAATAAGAAAATTTCCGGGCTCAAGAATGTCGCGAGTTTTCAAAAAAATATCATTAAAAAAAGCAATTTCGAAACTTCCACTAGGGTCAGATAGAGTAATGAAGGCGAATTGGCGCCTGTTAACCTCTCTTTTTTGTATACTTAGAACAACCCCAGCAATCTGAATGTCACTAACTCCCTCTTGAGCTTTTTGGCTAAACTCATGTGAGTTTGTAACTTGGAGTTTATTTAATATTTGTACATATTCTCTCAGGGGGTGAGACGAAAGATAGAATCCGATTGAATTATGTTCAAAATTTAAGCGTTCTAGGTTTGGCCAATCTGATATATTTTTTATCAATGAAAACGTGTTCTCTTGATTGCTATCAAATAGTGAATTCTGTCCACTGTGCACATTTGTATATTCAGAAAACCGAAGAAGAGTTTCAACAGACTCATAAAGTTTTCTTCTATTTATTTCCAGACAATCAAATGAACCAGCACAAACTAAGCTTTCCAATTGACGTCTATTTATTATGCCAGGCTCTAGCCTTCGACAAAAGTCAAATATATCTTTGAATGATCCATTAATGTTTCTTTCATCAATTATACCTCGAATTGCATTATCTCCAACATTTTTTATCGCTGCTAAGGCGTAACGAATAACAGGTTGTTTATCATCAGAACTTTTATTCTCTACCTTAAATAACACATCAGACAAATTGATGTCTGGGGGATCTAGAGATATTTCCAATCGATTCAATTCCTGTCTAAACGTAGATAGTTTATCGGTATCTCGAAGGTCAAAAGACATGGAAGCAGCCATAAATTCAATTGGATAGTTTGCTTTTAGATAGGCGGTTTGATAAGCAATTAGGGCATATGCTGCAGCATGAGATTTATTAAAACCGTAATCAGCAAATTTAGCTACTAGATCAAATATTTTGCTGGCTTGAGTTTTGCTGACGCCATTTTTTAATGCTCCTTCAACAAACGTGTCTCGCTGTGAACTCATTTCAGATTTAATTTTTTTCCCCATAGCTCTTCTCAGTAAATCTGCTTCTCCAAGGCTATATCCCGAGAGGACTTGGGCGATTTGCATTACCTGTTCTTGATAGACAATGACCCCATAGGTTTCTTTTAAGATATTTTCGAGAGACGGGTGCATGTAGTCTGGCATTTCTTTTCCATGTTTACAGGCAATAAACTTAGGAATGTTACTCATAGGCCCAGGTCTATACAAAGCGACAAGAGCAATAATATCTTCAAATGTATCAGGTTTCATATTTCGTAGAACATCTCTCATGCCTGAACTTTCCAGTTGAAAAACACCAACAGAATCGCCAGTTCCAAGCATGTTGAATGTTATTGGGTCATCTAACGGGATTTTAGACAGATTGATGCTTACTTTTTTATTCTCATCAATTAGCCTACAGGCTTCTTGCAATACACTAAGAGTCTTAAGTCCAAGAAAATCAAATTTTACCAGCCCTGCTTGTTCTGCAGATTTCATCGAATATTGCGTAACGGGCATATCGGAACGAGGGTCGCGGTAAAGAGGGACTATATCTTGTAGTGGCTGGTCCCCGATAACAACTCCCGCAGCATGGGTGGAAGCGTGCCTAAAAAGACCTTCAAGTTGTAATGCAATTTTAAGAAGATGATCCACAGACTCATCCTCTTTGATTAAAGAGCTAAATTGGGGTTCACTATCGATCGCTTGTTGGAGTGTCATTGGATTTGCAGGATTGTATGGCACTAGTTTAGATAGCTTATCTACTTGTCCATAGGGCATTCCTAATACACGCCCAACATCCCGTATCACTGCTCGGGCTTGGAGTTTGCCGAAGGTTATAATTTGAGCGACTCGATCCCTTCCGTAGCGTTCACATACATGATCAATAACCTTATCTCGATTCTCTTGACAAAAATCGATATCAAAATCAGGCATTGTAATTCTTTCAGGGTTTAGAAACCTTTCGAATAATAATCCGAATCTTATAGGATCAAGGTCAGTAATTGTTAGTGCCCAGGCAACTAGTGAGCCTGCTCCTGAACCTCTGCCAGGTCCAACTGGAATATTTTCTGATTTCGCCCAATTGATAAATTCTGCAACAATTAAAAAGTACCCAGGAAAATTCATATCAGTAATTACACTGAGTTCAAAATGGAGCCTTTCTGTATATATCTTACTAATTTCCTTTTGTTCATTTTCAGGCATATTTTTAGACAGAACATGATTTTTCAGACGAAGTTTCAGCCCACTTTCGGATTGTTTCCAAAGGGTTTCTGCTTCCGTCATGCCACCTTCTACAGGAAATGCTGGGAGTATTGGGTCATTAGTTGGAGCCATGTACGCGCACCGCTTTGCTACTACTAGCGTATTATCGATAGCTTCCGGTAAATCCTTAAATAATTCAATCATATCAGGAGCTGATCTAAAATAATGATCTGGAGTCAAACGTTTACGATTTTTATCATCTAAGTGGTTTCCGCGTGATATGCACATTAGGGCGTCATGTGCTTGAAATTTGTCCTTGGATCCAAAATAAACGTTGTTTGTAGCTACTAGAGGAAGATTACTATCATAAGCTAAGTTCAGAAACGCAACTTCCGTTAATTCTTCTGATTCCATACTATGGCGCATTATTTCAATATAAAATCGATCTAGAAATAACTCTGCTAACTGATTACATGTATTAAGTGCGTCTTTGCTATTACCAGAGAGCAATAAAGCGCCTAATAAACCGTCAGGCCCTCCGGAGAGAGCTAATAATCCTTCGGAATAGTCGGCTAGTTGCTTAAAAGAAATGTGGGCGTTTTCGCCATTTGGTGTATTAAGGTGAGCTTCACTAGAAAGTTTAATTAAATTTTTCCATCCAATCTTATTCTGAGCTAGTACCACAATTGATGGGTAGCTATCACCCACTACGTTAATGTTACAGGCAGGTTCTAAATTAATTGAAAGCTCGCAGCCCAAGATTGGTTGAATGCCAGATTTTTTACATATTTCAGAAAACTCAATAGCTCCGAATAAATTATTTCGGTCGGTTATTGCTACAGCCGGCATCTCCTCGTGACGGCATAGTTGAGACAGTTCATGTAACTTTATAGCTCCCTCGGAAAGTGAATAAGCTGAGTGAACATGAAGATGAACAAAATTTGCATGACCCATAGTTTGAAGCTGGCATAGAGCCAAACATTATTCAAGATCAAAACAATAAAAACTTTGACCTATGTTAGACAAGACATCTACTTGCAACCAAATAAAGATCAAAGGTACTATAGTCACCAAATGTTAGTCCCTTGAGGTATATTATGAACAAACAACCCAAAGATATTACGATTGATAATGAGGAAGAGTTACGGGAACATTTTGGGGAGCCCATGGAGCTTGCTCTGCTGAAGGAGCTCGGCAAGCTGGACAAGCACTGCAAAGAGTTTATTAATCGCTCTCCTTTTCTCTGCATAGGCACCAGCTCATCCTCAGGGTCAGCTGATGTATCTCCGAGAGGGGATCCTCCGGGGTTTGTAAAGATTATAGATGATAATACAATATTTATTCCAGATCGACCAGGAAATAATCGTTTAGATACTCTAAACAATATTATAGAAAATCCTAATGTTGGTATCTTATTTATAATTCCAGGCTACGAGGATACCCTGAGAATAAATGGAAAGGCACATTTGACTAAAGACCAAAAAATACTTGAACGCTGCATAGTTAATAGAAAGGTTCCAAGTATGGGCATTTTGGTGGAAGTATCAGAGGCTTATCTTCATTGTGCAAAAGCTATTCGAAGATCTAAACTTTGGTATCCGGATAGCCAACAGAAAAGGGATGAAATGCCAACTTTGGCCAAGATGATTTTGGAACAGGTTGCTACCCCTGACGCCCCTCCGTCCGAACAAGAGGTTAAAGAGGCAGATGAATTCGTTGAAGATAACTATAAAACGGGCTTATACTAAAAAGTGAAGTGATATTTTCTACCGGGCAACATTTGAGTAAAGGTCTTTATACTGTTTAGTATAGAGCTTATAGGTTGTCCTCTAGAAGATAACCGTTATCTAGTTTTAAGTGACGATCCATTTTTTTAACTAAGCTCATGTTATGTGTTGCCATTAGCAAAGTTAAGCCTGATTTGCGAACTAGAGACACAAACATTTCAAAAACCTTGTGCGCATTATCCTGATCCAAATTACCGGTAGGCTCATCAGCTAAAATTAAGTTAGGCTGATTACATATAGCCCTTGCAATGGCAATACGTTGCTGCTCTCCACCAGAAAGTTGGGAGGGTAAATGACTAGTCCTGTCGCTAATACCAACCATATCTAGTAACTCAAATGCACGTGTTCTGGCGCTCAATTTACTCTTTCCACATAATAGTTGGGGTAACATCACGTTCTCTAGCGCTGTAAATTCGGGAAGGAGATGATGCAGCTGATAAATAAATCCAAACGATTCTCTTCGAGCTAAGGTTCTCTCTTGATCTGTCATCGCAGTGCAATCTTTATCGCAGAAAATTATTTGTCCCTTGTCTGGTTTTTCCAAAAGACCGATTATTTGAAGAAGTGTTGATTTTCCAGCACCAGATGGGCCTGTTAACGCAATTACCTGTCCAGCCTCAATTTTAAACGATATACCTTTTAATATATCTAAGGAGTGGCCACCTTGATTAAATGTACGATGTAGGTTTAATAAATTTAACATAAATGTTTATTCATCGCGTAAAGCATCAACAGGATCAAGGATTGCTGCTCTCCAAGCAGGATAAAGTGTTGCCAGTAAGGATAAGAATAAAGCAACCAATGCAACAGTCAAAACTTCTATTGCATCAATTCGGGACGGTAACTTTGAAAGGAAATAAAATTCTGGAGGAAAAACTTGTCGTCCTATGATTCCTTCTACGAACTGGCGAATATCCTCTATATATAAGGCAAAAATAATTCCAGAAATAACTCCAAATATAGTACCGCTAAAGCCAATTAAAATACCGTTCGTAAAAAATATTCGCATTACCTGAGCCCGCGTAGCACCTATTGTCCGTAAAATTCCAATTTGTCGGCGTTTGCTCTTAACAAGCATAATCATACTCGAAATTATATTAAATGCAGCAATGAGCACAATTAGAAGAAGAATCACGAACATAACATTCCGTTCAACATCCAAAACACTAAAATATGTAGCGTTAACTTGCTTCCAGTCCCTAATATTAAAGTTTGCACCCAATAAACTTTTTAAAGCAAATGTTACAGAGCTAGCCTGATCAGGGTCTGAAGTTGTAATTTCTATTGAAGATACAGACTTGGGATATTTAAAATGTATCTGTGCCAATCTCATAGGCATAAATATTAGATTACTGTCATACTCAGACATATCTACATTAAATGTTGCTATTACACTGTATGCTCTGGTGCGTGGAATATTGCCAAGGACAGTACTTGTTGTAGATGGAGAAATGACAGAAATTGAATCACCAATATTGAGTCCAAACCTTTCAGCAAGACGATAACCGACTATTACACCGTTTCCTGATTTATAAGATTGAAAGTCTTTGGCGCTTAGACCAGACGCAATTCTTTTCTTATTGGATAAATCATCGGATGTAATTCCATATACAAGTGCTCCAGAAACACTACCTTTAGCGCGAGCTAGCACTTGTGCCCTGATAACGGGGGATACTGTATTAATGTTACTGATGCCATCGATAGTATCGACAATGGAAAGGTAATTTGTAATTTTTTCTTCGACAGGAAAAATTACTACGTGTGGTTGAAGACCCAAAACGCGGGTAAGTAATTCTTGTCTAAATCCTCCCATTACCGACATTACTACAATTAATGTGAATACCCCAAAGGCGATCCCAAGAAATGAAAACAATGTTATTAAAGAGGTAAAAGTCTCCTTTTTATCCGGCCGAAGATACCGTAATGCAATAATTCGTTCAAAATTAGAAAGCATAAGGCGCTTCCATATATTTGTTAAAGTATGTTCTCTAAGGCTGATTCAACTGAAACTTCTTCTTCATTTCCACCGCGTCTTTTCAGTTCTATATTCCCTGAGCTTAGACTACGAGGTCCGACAGATATGCGAAGTGGTATTCCAATTAAATCCATTTCTGAAAATTTAATACCAGCTCTTTCATCACGATCATCGTATAAGATATCTATATTAGAGTCAGTGAGCTTTTGGTAAAGTTTTTCACACACTTGATCGCATTCATCGTTTCCAACTCTTAAATTAATTAAGCCAATTTGAAATGGCGCTACTTTGTCTGGCCATATTATACCCAATTCATCATGGTTTGCCTCAATTATAGCCCCTACAAGTCTTGAGACACCTATACCGTAAGATCCCATTTGCACAGGAACTTCCTTACCACTGGGTGTTGAAACTAAAGCGCCCATGGCTGAAGAATATTTAGTACCAAAATGGAATATATGGCCAACCTCAATTCCTCGCCCGGTAAAGAGCTCAGATTTGCTTAAAGGGCAACTGGAGGTTTTATGCTTATCGTCAGTAGCTGCATATAATTTAGTCCAATCATCTACAATTGATTGCAGATCTTTATTAAAATCAATGTCTATTGAGAGAGGGTCTGTGTCAAACCAATCTGTAGAGCAATATACAGCGCTCTCTCCAGTATCCGCTATAACAATAAATTCGTGGCTCATATTCCCTCCTATGGCACCGCTATCAGCGAGCATAGGTATTGGAGTTAACCCCATTCGAGCGAAAGTTCTTAGGTAGGATACAAACATTTTATTATATGAATGAATTCCAGACTCAAAATCGATATCAAAGGAATAGTTGTCTTTCATGTAAAATTCCCGACCTCTCATAACTCCATACCTTGGGCGAACCTCATCTCTAAATTTCCAGTGAATTTGGTACAAGTTCTGAGGTAAGTCTCGGTAGCTCTTCACGTTGTTACGAAATATATCCGTGACAATTTCTTCATGTGTCGGACCATAAAGTAATTCTCTCTCGTGTCGGTCAGTGATACGCAACATTTCCTTACCGTAATCATCATAACGTCCACTTTCTAGCCAAAGTTCCGATGGTTGAACTGTCGGCATAATAATTTCCTGTGCACCGGTTGCATTCATTTCTTCTCTAACTATTGCTTCTATATTTCTTAACACCATTAAACCAAGTGGCAACCAACTATATATTCCAGCTGCTGTTTGTCTTATCATCCCAGTTCTCAACATTAAGCGATGTGATTGAATTTGAGCTTCTGCTGGAGTTTCTTTCAAGGTGGGAAGAAAAAGTTTTGACCGGCGCATTGCAACTCACTTTGTGTTAATTAAAAATGTATTAAACTATATGCGTTTGTAGGAGAAAGGCGCAACTTGATATAATACTCAAACTATGCGGGGTTGAAGCGACAAGAATTTAATTCCCTCATCCATGGTGGATTTAACGCCTTAATTTCATTATAGATGGGGCAGTTTTTACTGTGTGCGCCTGATAAGTACCCAGTACTTAATAAAAACTCATTAACAATTTTTGGTCCAGTAAAAAAAAATTTCTTACGAAACAATGACACCCACTCTTTGTGGTTGAGTGACCCCTGTGAGTCTAGCCATGAAGCAAATGATCCACAATTTGCGTTAATCGACCTTAACGCTGATGCGTTCTTTATAACGGCATCAATTTTCAGGCGATTACGAATAATCTCTTTATTATTAAGCAGACGCTTACGGTCATTTTCATTGTAATTAGATATCTTTAAAATATCATAATTATCGAAAGCACTCCGGAAACTATCTTTCTTTTTTAAGATAATGTTCCAGGATAAGCCAGCTTGATTTATTTCTAAAACCAACCGCTCGAATAGACCGCTATCAGTTCTAACAGGAAATCCATATTCTTTATCGTGGTATGACCTATTTAACCGATCATTTTTAGATGTTTCGCAGTAGGACGCAAGTTTTTTCAACTTTTTAAATCTATCCAGTCTGAGTTTATTACCAGCGCTACTATGGTAGTTAATATGATGGCCATCCCAGTTGTTATGCCAGCTCTAAATATTAATCGCGGCTTTTTAGGGGCACTTGGTGCATTTCCTAACTCTACTTTTTCTGGCATTTTTTGACCAAATGGAAGCGTTACAAACCAACAAATCCACCAACCAATAATAAAAATTATTATTATATTGAATGCACTCAACCTGTTATCCTAGCACTTTCTTCCAATTCAATTAAGGTTCCGCAAAAATCTTTTGGATGCAAAAATATTACTGGTAGGCCATGTGCACCAGTTTGAGGCTCTCCAGTTCCTAATACGCGTGCGCCATTTTTTAAAAGTTTGTCTCTAGCTCTATAAATATTTTCTACTTCATAACATACATGATGGATTCCACCATTTGGATTATTCCTTAGATAAGACTCAATTGGCGAGTTAGAGCCGAGAGGATGTAATAATTCAATTTTTGCATTTTCCAACTCGATAAATATAGTGGTAACCCCATGATCAGGAAGTGCAATTTTTTTAGAAATTTTCGCTCCCAATACATTTTTATATATTTTAGCACCATCATCCAAATTGGGAACAACAATCGCTATATGATTTAAACGATCTAACATTTACTAGATTCCAATATCTATAACGTGAATATCAATTATAGGTTTTTTTCTGTAAGTTCGCATTATTTCTCGGCTTAAAGTTTTCCGAATCACTTCAATCAATTCTTGATCCGTAAATTTATCAAACTCTGAAGAATATATTTCTTCAACAGAGGTAGTTAAGTTTGAGACAATTAACGAGTCCTCCTCAGATTCAAAAATTCCATGATTCCCTACAAATGGTTTTGATAGCAATTTTCCATTTTTATCTGGTACTAAAGATATAAATAAAGCACCATTACTCATCAATTTTTTTCTTGTAGCAAGATCCTTATGGTCAGGAAATAACAATCTTGCGCCATCAATTGCAATTCTACCAGTATATACAGATCCAATAATATGGGCGTTACCAGAGGATAATTTTAAAACGTCACCATTAGATAAAACATGAGTTTGCTTCACTCCCAGTGAACTAGAAAGTTCTGCATGCGCATTTAAATGCCGTAATTCACCGTGAACAGGTACCGAAATATCTGGCTTAACCCAATTATATAATTGCTTTAGCTCATCTCTTCTAGGGTGGCCGGAGACATGTACATTGCTATGGCTTTCATCCGTGATCACTTCCACTCCAGATGCTAACAAGGATTTGTGTAATCTATTTATTGACAATTCATTTCCTGGGATAATTTTTGAGGAAAATATTACCCTGTCACCTTCGGATAATTTATAATGAGGGTGGTTGCCAGTAGCTATTTTGGACATCGCAGCGTTTGGTTCTCCTTGACACCCTGTACATATGTACAAGACTTTATTCGAACCCTTGCGCAAACCCTCCTTACCCTTAAAAAATTGGTTTTGCTTACTTAAGTACCCAGTCATTTGAGCGGAGTTAACATACCTCCACAAAGACCGGCCCAGTAAAATTACATCTCTATCACACTCTTTTGCGGCTGCTACCACACTTTCCAACCGTGCTATATTAGATGCAAAAAGTGTAACTATTAAACCTCGTTTAGATTCCAATATTAATTCAAATAACTTATCCCTTACAGTTGCTTCAGACCCGCTTACACCTTCCAAGGTGGCGTTTGTAGAATCACACATCATCGCAAGCACGCCTTCCTCCCCAAGTAGTTTAAACTCATCTACATCAGTTGGTTTCCCAACAATTGGGTTTGGATCTAATTTCCAGTCGCCTGTATGAAGAATCGTGCCATCTCCGGTTCGAATTACTAAGGCATTAGATTCCGGTATAGAATGAGAAACTGGAATATACTTTAGGGAAAACGGCCCCAATTCAAAGTTAGTGCCAGGTGAGATGTCATGCAACATCACAACTTTATGTAATCCAAATTCACGTAGCTTTTCAGTTAATATGCTTTTGGTAAAAGGTGTAGCAAAAACTGGGCATTTCAGCTTTGACCAAAGATAGGGAACTGCACCTAAATGATCCTCGTGAGCATGGGTGAGCACTATTCCTAAAAGATTTTCTTTTTGATTTTCAATGAATGTTAAGTCAGGTACCACTATATCCACGCCTGGAATACTCGATTGAGTAAAAGTTATACCTAAATCAACTAGCAGCCATTTGCCATTGACTCCATAGAGGCTAGCATTCATGCCTATTTCCCCCACTCCACCGAGTGGTATGAAATGCAAATCCTGAGGGTTAATTTCCGTCTCAGAAAACGACATGCTCACTTTCTATCATAAGGAATATTTAATCTATATATTTGCAGCAGCCCTCGCAAAGTTAAATCAGGGTCACAATGATCAATGCTTTTGGTTCCATTAGAAAATAATTCTGCAAGTCCTCCTGTCGATACTACCTTCATAGGTTGACCGTACTCATCCTTAATTCGCGATACTATGCCTTCAATGAGGCTAATATAACCCCAGTAGATTCCGGACTGCATTGCTGTTACTGTCGATTTTGCAATAACAGAATTAGGGCGGTCTACGGCGACTCTGGGTAACTGTGCTGCTGCCTGATGAAGAGATTCAAGTGATAGGTTTATACCTGGTGCTATAATACCGCCTTCATACGAACCATCATCATTAATTATATCAAAAGTCGTTGCGGTGCCAAAATCAATAATGATTATAGGCCCGGAATAAGTCAATTTTGCTCCAACCGCATTAACAAGTCGATCTGCACCAACTTCTCTCTGATGACTTACGTGAACATCTATACCTAAAGAAATTTTTTGATCACCTACAACAATTGGTTGGCACCCACAATAATTTTCACATAATATTTTAAGAGAACTTAAACATTGTGGAACAACTGTTGAAAGCACTACATGTTGAATATCTTTTAAATCTAATGACTGTCGACCCATTAACTGACTAAACCATACTGCATGTTCATCCGCTGTACGTTGGACGTCCGTGGCAGCACGCCATTGACCCTTCATTTCTTCTCCGTCGAATACAGCAAAAACTGTATTAGTGTTGCCAACATCAATCGCTAAAAGCATTTTAAAGCGTCCCTAAAAATGTTACCTCACCTGAAGAAAAAGTTTTCTCTCCAATTTCATTGTTCGCAAGCCTCAAGGCTCCCATGTCATTAATACCGAGGAAACGCCCATTGTATTGAGTATTACTTACTTTAATAATTGCAGTTTTTCCTAAACCAAAAGCATGCTTCTCCCAAGCGGAATATACTAATGACCCATCATCTAAATACCACTGCTCCCAACGATTTTTAAATGCAATTGCAAGTTCTTGTAATGCTGTAGACACAGATAAATAAGATCCTCCTTCATCTTCCAGACAAGTTGACGGATATTGCGTTTGAAGATTTGGATGATGGGCTAAATTAATTCCAATACCTATGACCAGCCAATCTACATTCCCCTTCGCAGGAGTAGATGATTCTAGGAGTATACCAGATACTTTGCGTCCACTTATCAATACATCATTTGGCCATTTTAACTTAGCAGAGTTAGGATCATACAAATATGGTAATATCATATCCCGAATTGCCAGAGCTGAAATAAAACTAAACTGTAACGCTCTCAAAGGACTGCAATTCGGTCTTAAAATTAAAGATACAAACAAATTTCCCCTTTTAGAAATCCATTGCCTGCCCTGCCTACCCTGCCCTGCAGATTGCTGATGGGCCAAAACTATAGTTCCTTCCATTGCCCCAGAATTTGCAAGTTTTTTTGCATACCTATTAGTGCTATCAACCTCATCCAGCTCGACTAGGTTAAAACCTACTGGAAGTTGCAGTGTGTTCATAAAATTATCTTATTATGGAAACAATAGTGCAGCGGCACTTTGAGCACCATCAATTAGTGGAGAGGGAAACGCAAAAAATAAAAGTGTTACTAGTCCTGTACACACAAGTACCCCTGTAAGCTGCTTTCCTATTGGTTTATCAAAGGCTTGCGAGGGTTTGTCAAAGTACATTACCTTTACAATTCTAATATAGTAAAATGCACCCACAGCACTGGTTAGGACACCTATTATTGCTAGTGCATATAAACCTTCTTCGATTGCCGCAAGAAATACATACAATTTACCGAAAAATCCAGCAAGAGGTGGAATTCCTGCCATGGAAAACATAAATATTGCTAATGCTAATGCTATTGCAGGATTTGTTTTAGATAGTCCCGATAAATCATCTATATTTTCTAACATTTGACCACGTCTTCGCATAGTCAAAATACATGCAAATGTGCCCAAGGACATGACCATATAAATAGCCATGTAGATTAGTACGCCACGAATGCCTTCTGTCGTACCTGCAGATAAACCTACTAAGGCGTAACCAATATGGCCAATAGAGCTATAGGCTATTAACCTTTTTATATTACGTTGTCCAATTGCAGCAAACGCGCCTAAAATCATAGAAGCAATAGAAATAAAAATAATTATCTGGGTCCACTGCGACATAAGTTCGTGAAATGGGCCAAGCAATACTCTTAAAAATAATGCCATAGCCGCTATTTTTGGAGCAGCTGCAAAAAAGGCGGTGACAGGTGTTGGCGCCCCTTCATAAACATCTGGTGTCCACATATGAAATGGCACAGCAGATACTTTGAAGGCTAAAGCTGCTGCAATAAATACCAAACCAATAATAATTCCAATTAACGATTCACTGGAGTGGCCAGCGTTTTCATGGATAACTGTAGCAATTGAATCAAAATTAGTGAATCCAGTAAATCCATATACCATTGAAGACCCATATAGAAGTAATCCTGAGGATAGAGCGCCGAGAACGAAATATTTTAGGCCTGATTCACTAGACCGAATGGAATCAATTCGAAAGGCTGCTATGATATAGAGAGAGAGACTTTGTAATTCCAATGCTACATAAAGTGAGATTAGATCGTTTGCGGAAATCATCAGCAACATTCCGATGGTTGCAAACAGTATAAGAATTGGAAATTCAAACCGGTTCATATTTTCCCGATTGATATAACCCATCCCCATTATAAGTGTTATTGCGGCTCCAATTAGTACCAAACATTTCATAAAGATAGAAAAACTATCGCTAATAAACATTCCGAAAAATGTAACAGTGTGATCATGAGTGTTAGTTAACACTGCTATAAATGCACCTAAAATTGCTAGCACACTAAGCCAGGTTAGCAAATTGGTTGAACGATTACCGGCAAAAACACCAACCATTAACAATATTAGAGAAACTGCTGCCAGCAGTATTTCTGGGGTAGCAATAATATATTGGGGTGGTGTAAATTCTATCATTTCAATTATTTTAATACCCTAGAAAATATATCAACCACACCAGAAGAACTGAGTACGGTCTCATTACTCTTAAAATACTGAGATTGTTCAACTAAGTTTTCAACAGATACGTGTAAAATATCTAAAATTGGCTTTGGATAAATTCCCATAAAAAGTGTCAATAGTACTAGGGGTGCAAAAAATGCTATCTCCCTAACATTTAAGTCTTTAATGAGTTTTAAGTTTTCCTTATTTAGTTCTCCGAATATTACTCGTCTGTATAACCACAGCATATAGGCTGCACCTAGGATCACACCAACTAACCCCAACGTAGCAACCCAAGTGTTGACTTGGAAAACTCCAACAAAAATCAAAAATTCACCAACAAAGCCACTAGTTGCTGGAAGTCCAATAGAGCCAAGCATAAATACCATGAAAACTGCAGCATAGATTGGCATTCTATGCACCAACCCACCATAATCATTTATCTCTCTAGAATGTACTCTGTCATAGACCACCCCAACTACCAAAAATAATGCGGCGGAAACTACCCCATGACTAAGCATTTGAAAAATACTGCCTTCTATTCCCTGTGTATTAAAAGAAAATATTCCAATAGTTACCAATCCCATATGAGCAACTGACGAATAAGCAATTAATTTTTTCATATCTTGCTGCATGAGAGCAACGAGCGACGTGTATATTACGGCAACTACGGATAAAGAAAAAACAAATGGTGCGAAAAATTGACTAGCATCTGGGAACATGGGTAATGAAAAACGTAAAAATCCATACCCCCCCATTTTCAATAGGATGCCGGCAAGAATTACCGAGCCAGCTGTTGGAGCTTCAACATGGGCGTCAGGAAGCCAGGTATGAAATGGCCACATTGGAAGCTTAACGGCAAAAGAAGAAAATAATGCTAGCCAAAGCCAGGTTTGGATACCAGGCTCCCAAACCTCTTTCATTAATACTGGGATGTCGGTTGTTCCGGCTTGAAAATACATAAACAGTATTGCCAGTAGGAATAAAACCGACCCAACTAACGTATAAAGGAAAAATTTATAAGCTGAATATACCCTTCTTGCACCACCCCAAATACCTATAATTAAAAACATTGGTATTAGTTGACCCTCAAAGAATATGTAAAACATTAACAGGTCGAGTGTGCTAAAAACTCCTATCATTAAAGTTTCTAAAACAAGAAAGGCTAACATGTATTCCCGCACACGAGTTTGTACGGCTTTCCAACATGAAATTATGCATACAGGTACCAAAAATGTGGTAAGCAGAAGAAAGAAAATTGATATACCATCAACGCCTAGATGATACCCTATTCCATATTCTGGCAACCATTCACTACGCTCTTCAAACTGAAAATTAGCAGTAGTAGAGTCAAAATTAGCTACTAATAATATAGATAAAGCAAAAGTAATAATTGTAGTCCACAAAGCTACTAGGCGGGAGTTCCTTGCTACAGTCAATTCTTCTCCACGGATAAGAAGTATGAATATGGCACCTAATAGAGGTAAAAATGTAATGGTAGATAGTATTGGCCAATCCGTCATAGTATTATCCTATTATCAAAAACCAGGTAATAATGACGGCAACGCCGACTAACATTAAGAAAGCATAGTGGTAGAGATATCCACTTTGTAATTTGACGAACCGCTTTGCTATATTTCCAGCGACTGAAGCGATACCATCAGGGCCAATGCCGTCTATAACGCCACCATCACCCTGTTTCCATAATGAATAACCAAGATATTTGCACGGTCTGACAAATAGAAAATTGTAAAGTTCATCAAAATACCACTTATTCAGAGAAAATAAATAAATTGGCTCAAATCTTTTAGCCAATGCACTAGGTATACCTGGCCTTAACATATAAAGATAATATGCTAGAGCAATGCCTATCACTGCAACCGTCGTTGGCAATGCTTTAACCCAAAAGTCTACGTGATGAGCCTCGGCAAGAGCTTGATGGTGTGGGAGGACAAGAATTGAAGTTCCCCAAAAATCAGTATGTGATCCAACCATTGGTAGAAGTAGATATCCAGAAGCTATAGCGCCAATTGCCAATAAAATTAGGGGGACTGTCATAACTGGAGGCGATTCATGGATATGAGCCATTACTTTTTCGTCTGCCCGTGGCTTGCCATGGAAGGTGAGTATAATTAGGCGCCAGGAGTAAAGTGCTGTAAGGATAGCGGCTGCTAGACCCATAGCAAAAGCATAATGTCCTAATCCCGTCTGAGCAGCAAATGCTGACTCCAGAATGATATCTTTGGAGAAAAATCCTGAGAAAAAAGGAATGCCGGCCAATGCTAGACTGCCAACCCACATTAATGCATAAGTTAACGGGATGGCTTTCCATATCCCACCCATTTTTTGCATATCCTGTTCGTCTGACATTGCGTGGATGACTGACCCAGCTCCTAAAAAGAGTAAAGCCTTAAAAAATGCATGGGTAGTGAGGTGAAACATTCCTGCTGAATATGCAGAAACGCCACAGGCAAAAAACATGTAACCAAGTTGACTACAGGTTGAGTATGCAATTACTCGCTTAATATCTGTTTGGGTGATAGCAATAGTCGCAGCAAAAATTGCTGTGGTAGCTCCAACAAATGTTACAACTGACAGGGCAATAGGGGCATATTCAAACAAAGGAGAACAGCGAGCGACTAAAAATACTCCAGCAGTCACCATCGTAGCTGCATGAATTAACGCAGATACAGGTGTTGGGCCTTCCATTGCATCAGGCAGCCAAGTGTGCAGTAGGAATTGAGCGGATTTACCCATGGCCCCAACAAAAAGTAATATGCAAATAACGGTAAGGGCGTGAAAGTCGTGTCCCAGAAATGTAATGTATGAATCTATTAGCGATGGCGCTTTCGAAAATACAGTTTCAAAATTAATTGAATCAAATATGAGATAGATCGCTAAAATACCTAAAGCAAAGCCAAAGTCACCAACCCTATTTACCACAAAAGCTTTAATAGCTGCCGTATTTGCAGAAGGCTTCTTATACCAAAATCCTATAAGTAAATAGGAAACTAATCCTACCCCCTCCCACCCCAGGTAAAGTTGCAGAAAATTGTCTGAAGTTACCAATACCAACATAAAAAATGTGAATAAGGAAAGGTACGAAAAGAATCTAGGTATGCTAGTGTCGTGAGACATATATCCAATTGAGTAAACATGAATCAAAAACGACACAATAGTGACAGTAAAGACCATCATAGCCGTCAATTCATCAACTCTAATTGCCCATTCTACAATAAATGTGCCAGAACTAATCCAGTTAAAGAGGTAAATTTCTTGGACTTCACCATGCATAATTACATTATTAAAAATAACCACAGCAGAAATAGCTGCAAGACCCATGGCAAGACAGGATAAAATTTGTGATAAACGATCCCCTATAAATTTACCTAAAAGCCCTGCAATTGCAGCACCGACGAGAGGTAAAAATACTGGGGCTATATAAAGCAACACTTCAACTTAGCCCTTCATCTGATTGACATCCTCTACCGCTATAGAGCCACGGTTTCGGAAATAAACTACCAGAATTGCCAACCCAATTGCCGCTTCAGCGGCGGCAACAGTTAGGACAAGCATTGCAAATACCTGACCTATCATATCATTTAGAAATACAGAAAATGCTACAAAATTAATATTAACTGCCAACAACATAAGTTCTATTGACATCAGAATGATAATTACATTTTTACGATTTAAAAATATACCGAATACGCCAAGCGTAAATAATATTCCTGCAACGGTTAAATAGTGAGTTAATCCGATTTCCATGACCCCTCCTCGCCCGACTTTATTTGCTTTAGGATCACAGCAGATTTTGGATCTCGTGCTATTTGAGCCGCAATTTTTTGTCGACGAACGCCTTGGCGACTGCGGTGAGTAAGTACAATAGCACCTACCATTGCTATTAATAAAATAAACCCAGCGCTTTGAAATAAATATGCATATTGCGTATAGAGAATATTACCAAGCGCACGTGTATTACTGATTTCCTCTGGGTTAGGCATGGTCGCTGTAACAGTCCTAGGAACGTGTATATCAATAGCGCCAGTTGCAAATACTAATATAAGTTCTGCCAATAGAATTATTCCAACAACAGCTCCAATGGGTAGGTATTGCAAAAACCCTGCGCGCAATTCAGCAAAATTGATATCTAGCATCATAACGACGAAGAGAAACAGAACGGCGACTGCTCCGACGTAAACTATAACCAAAATCATTGCAAGAAATTCGGCACCAAGCATAATGAACAAACCAGATGAATTGAAAAATGCCAAAATCAGGAATAGTACCGATTGCACGGGGTTTCGTGATGCTATAACCATGACACCGGATGCTACGGTTATTATCGCAAGGATATAAAATACAATATTTTCGATTATCATAGATACTTTGACTCTTTTTTATATCTAACAGCAGTTATAATCAGCGATAAGGGGCTTCAGATTTAAGATTCTCAGCAATTTCTCGTTCCCAACGTTCTCCGTTATCCAATAGCTTTTCCTTGTTATAGAGGAGTTCTTCTCTAGTCTCCGCAGCAAATTCAAAGTTTGGTCCCTCAACAATTGCATCAACGGGACAAGCTTCTTGACAAAACCCACAATAAATACATTTAACCATATCAATATCATATCTAGTCGTACGCCGGCTCCCGTCACTTCTTGGTTCAGCTTCTATTGTAATAGCCTGCGCGGGGCATATGGCTTCACATAATTTACAAGCAATGCAACGTTCTTCTCCGTTTGGATACCTTCGAAGCGCATGTTCTCCGCGAAAACGGGAACTAATGGCGCCTTTTTCATAGGGATAATTTATGGTTGTTTTAGGTCTGAACATTCGACCCAAAGTAATTGCCATACCCTTTATCAACTCACTTAATAACAACGACTTTCCAGTAGTTTTAATGGGGGTCATCATTCGCTCCCGTTAAGCTCGCAATTAGAAAGATTATGTCTCTTAACATTATCATCATTCAGGCATCCATCCGAACAAATGCATTGCACCAGCAGTAATCACTACCCACGCTAGCGATGCAGGTAAAAATACCTTCCAACCCAGCCTCATTAACTGATCATACCGATAACGTGGTAGAGTAGCTCTTGTCCATGTAAACACAAAAATTACAACCGCTGTTTTTAAAATGAACCAAATGAATCCAGGTATCCAAGTAAATGGTACAATATCGAATGGGGGAAGCCATCCACCTAAAAATAATACTACGCATAAACCACTCAGAAGGATAATGTTTGCATATTCCCCAAGCATGAATAGAGACCACGCCATACCGGAATACTCAACTTGGTAACCTGCTACGAGCTCCCCTTCAGCCTCAGGCAAGTCAAACGGTGTCCTATTTGTCTCTGCTAGGGCCGATATAAAATAAATGATAAACATTGGGGCTAGAGGTATAAAAAACCATAAATCTCTTTGTGCTTCTACTATCTCCCTTAGATTTAGTGAGCCTGCGGCAAGCAATACAGTAACTAGAACAAATCCTATCGATACTTCATAAGACACCATTTGTGCCGCTGATCTTAACGCTCCTAGAAATCCATATTTAGAGTTACTAGCCCAACCAGCAATAATAATTCCGTATACACCCAGAGATGAAACTGCAAATAAGTATAATATACCAACATTAATATCAGCTAATACTAAGTGTGCATCAAATGGAATGACGGCCCACCCAACAAGACCCAAAGCGAACGTAATCATTGGAGCGATTATGAAAAGTACTCGATTTGCCCCGGTAGGAATAATAGTCTCTTTAAGTAATAATTTTAGACCATCGGCTAAAGGTTGAAATAGTCCAAATGGTCCAACAACATTTGGGCCTTTACGAAACTGCATCGCAGCCCAAACTTTTCGTTCACCATAAGTTACAAATGCAACTATAAGAAGGACAGGTACGACTATTGCAGCGATATACCCAATTATAAGGAGTAGTGGCAAGATATAGTCGAGCCATACGTTTGACTCAGCCATTGATTAGTCTTTCTTTATTCCCGCCGCGTACAAACTCATCACTACATTTTGCCATAGTTGGTGATGATCGAGATATTACGTCTGTTAAATAAAAATTATCGATTACAGTTGAAAGGGGTTTGGAATTTAATTCACCATTTATACCAAATTCAACCCATTTGGTTGAAGGAATGGTGTTTATGTCTTGAAAAGAGGGGTGGTTTGCGCACATTCTATTTCTTAACTCTTCCAAGTTATCATATTGTAGTGGGTTTTTTAACACGTCAGAAAATGCCCTTAGGATTGTCCAATCGTCTCTCGCATCACCGGGCGGCACACAAGCTCTCTGTGACCTTTGAACCCTTCCTTCAATATTTACATATGTCGAATTTTTTTCCGTGAATGCAGCTCCAGGTAGGATAACATCTGCGATGTGCGCTCCAGCATCTCCGTGATGACCTTGGTAAACAACGAAAGTCTCAGCAAGGTGGGTCATATCAATTTCGTCGGCTCCCAAGAGCCAAACAAACTTTATATTGCCCTCATTGGCACCTAATAAAATTTCATTAACATTCTTGCCATTTTGCCCAGGAACAAATCCTAGATCTAACCCGCCAACTCTGGAAGCGACTTTATTTAATACATTAAAACCATTCCATTGTTCATTGACCATTGAATATTTTTCAGCAATCTTCCGTGCTGAATACAATATTGAGTTGCCATCATTACGACAGACTGCGCTAGACCCAAGAATGAGCATTGGGTATTTGGCTTCTGACAGTACTTGCGAGAATTCATGGTTACCATTTTCAATATCCTTCAGAATAGCCGGGCTGTCTCCAAGATAATCATAGGAGTACGTAAGCTCTCTACGCGAGCCAAGCAGTCCAATTTTTATACCTCCCGCAAGCCACTTTTTTCGGATTCTGGCGTTAACCAAAGGTGCTTCCCAACGTGGATCTGAACCAATAATTAAAAGGGTATCAGCTTTTTCAATTCTTGCTATGGATGTATTAAAAATATAGCTTGCACGGCTTCCGCCTAATTTTGAACCATCTTGGCGACAATCGATATTAGAGCTTCCAAGGTCAGTAAAAACCTCTTTTAGAGCAAACATTGATTCACAATCCGCTAGATCTCCTGCAATTGCTGCAATTTGATCTCCACTACACCCGCTTAATCTATTAGCTATAAAGGAAAACGCCTCTGACCAACTTGCCTCTATTAACTTTTGATCCTCTCGCAAATAACAACGATCTAAACGATTTTTACTTAATCCATCGTACGAAAACCGAGTTTTATCAGAAATCCACTCTTCATTAATATCTTCATTTATCCGTGGCAATACACGCATAACCTCTCGTCCGCGAGAGTCAATCCGAATGTTTGAGCCAACAGCGTCAACAACGTCTATAGATTCTGTTTTTTGAAGTTCCCATGATCGGGCTGAAAAAGAATAAGGTTTAGATGTAAGAGCGCCAACTGGACATAAGTCGATCATATTTCCCGACAATTCAGAAGAAACTGCCTTCTCCACATAAGTCCCAACCTCCATGTGTTCGCCTCTAAAGACTGCTCCAAATTCTTCTACGCCGGCAATTTCATCAGCAAAACGAATACAACGGGTACAATGTATGCATCTAGTCATTATAGTTTCAATTAAAGGACCGACGTCCTTATCTTTGACTGCCCGTTTGTGTTCATCATACCTACTGTAATGTCGACCATAGGCCATAGCTTGATCCTGAAGATCGCATTCCCCGCCTTGGTCGCATATTGGACAATCCAAAGGATGGTTAATTAGGAGAAACTCCATTACACCTTCTCTAGCGGTTTTAACTTCTGGGGTATTAGTACGAATTATCATTCCCTCACCGACTGGCATCGCGCAAGAAGCTATCGGTTTTGGAGAATTCTCCATTTCGACCAGGCACATTCTACAGTTACCAGCAATCGACAATCGATCATGAAAACAAAACCGAGGTATTTCTGCTCCAACCTCTTCGCAAGCCTGCAGTACAGTGAATCCTTCGTCCACTTCCACTTCAATATCGTCGATTATCAATTTTGTCATTACTTATACCCGTTCCTAAGCAGCTCTGTTTGAATCCAAGTTACTACTTGGTTTTTTACGGGTTTTTATCCTGTTTTCAATCTCAGGTCGGAAATGGCGGATAAGTCCTTGAATAGGCCAAGCCGCAGCATCCCCAAGAGCACAAATGGTGTGACCTTCTATTTGAGCTACCACATTCCAAAGAAGATCAATCTCCTCTATACGTGCATTTCCCGTTATGAATCTTTCCATTAATCTATATACCCAACCTGTTCCTTCTCTACATGGAGTACATTGTCCGCAACTTTCATGCATATAGAAATGAGAGAGTCTAGTTATCGCTTCTATAACATCAGTAGTTTGATCCATAACAATTACAGCTGCAGTTCCTAGGCCCGATTTTTCAGCGACTAAGGAATCGAAATCCATCAGTACGTCGTCACAAATAGATTTAGGAAGTAAAGGTACTGACGCTCCTCCTGGAATTATTGCCAATAGATTACCCCACCCTCCTCTAACACCTCCTGCGTGCTTTTCAATAAGTTCACGTAATGGGATGCCCATTTCTTCTTCGACGTTACATGGCTCATTTACGTGACCGGAAATACAAAAGAGCTTAGTGCCAGAGTTCTTAGGTCTTCCTAAACTGTTAAACCATGCCCCACCTCTCTTCAATATATCTGGTATGACAGCCAATGTTTCCACGTTGTTAACTGTAGAGGGGTGTC
>CAYRUX010000046.1:0-13080 GCA_964427515.1 uncultured Rhizobiaceae bacterium | reverse complement strand
TCCTGGCTGGAATGATACATATGGTAAATGTTGGGACGTGGTGATTGATTATATTAGAAATGGCAGGATTGAAAAAACTACCCCGGAAGCGCCCCCTCTCATATGCAATATGAGTGGTCTTGAGGTAACAGGAGTGGCTGGAAATCAATGGTCTACAAAAGACCACTATTTAGATTATGAGGGTCGGCGTTACCATTTCTGTTCGGAAGTTGACAAATGGATCTTTGAATTAGAACCGGATCGTTACAAGGGTCACAAAAGTATAATTGATAGGTTGTTGGATGGAACCGTTCCTCCTGGCCCCGATGGTTTATACGAATATATGGGACAGAGCCCAAGTGAACGTGGCGTATGTGGCTATAATTTCAACTGGATTGATGGTTACGAAAGCCTTCAAGCTGCAGAATAATGCTAATTGGTTTAGAAGGGAGCACAATCAAATGGCCGACTTTGCGCTTGCGGTAAACTTTGAGGGAGATTATGGATTTAAGGTTTGTTTTGTTGATGATGAAGACACTGTAGCCGAAGCTATAAAGAAAATCAGAGGTCAAATTGCTGGTGTATTTATAAAACCACTTCCCGCAGAGACACCATTTGAACTTCGAATACAGGGTGAAAAGCTTCCGATATCACCGAAATTAATGGTAAGGGATTCTGGCCTTATCTTCATGGAGAGTGTTGAAGTTTACAGCACTAGCTGAAGATATTCATGGGATTTTGGAGAGGTTGCCTGTGATTGCGCTGAGTTTTTTGTTTGTCGAAATGGAGCTTGTAGCATGACAAATGACAAGAAAGATAAAAGGTATGTTGGTCCAGTCTTACGTTCAGGCGATTTTGCTAATGCTGTAATTGAGGCAATTCAAGAGGATAATTCAGGACGGGATATTCGTACCGAGAATCATGCTTCGTACATTCGTGTTCAGGTACAGGAAGAATGCTTAATTCGCCTTGACACTGTAGAGGAGATGTTGGGAAGACCTGTATCACATTACGATATTGAAGCAAACATGCCAAGTTTTGAGGGTTTCATAGAAACCTCTCAGGGGCAATTTAAGTTTAAAGATAAGTAGGCTAATAGCAAGTTATGTAAAAGTAGGTGGCTGATGGGGGATTTGAAGCATGTCTAACAATATTGAAGGAATGAAGACATGGAGCGGTTTGTCAAAAAATAAGCGACGACCAAGTGAATACGAGATTGTCACGACAAATTTACAGACTAGGACTCGGCATCCAGATCAGGCATACGAACTATCGCCTGCTCCTTTGTTGAAAATGAATTCGTGGTATCAGAAAAACGTTTCAGAGTGCCCCCTTCAACATGAAAACTGGGAAGATTTTCGGGATCCTGACAAATTGATTTATCGCGATTATACGCGGCTTCAAGATGGACAAGAGGAATACATTGACGGCCTTTTTAATGAGCAAGATGAGATGGGCCACGACCACAAGTTAGAGTCTCGATGGCTGGATGTTTTGGAACGCCTTTTTACACCGCGAAGGTATCTTCAGAGCGCGTTACAGATGGGAGCGGCCTATATTGTGCAAATTGCACCGGCTAGTACTATTACTGCCGCTGCCAGTTTTCAGGAAGGCGATGAATTTCGCTGGCTATCCCGTATCGCATATAGAACGTACGAACTTCAGAAAGCACATCCAAAAAGAGGTTTTGGTCAAAATGAAAGGGCTGTCTGGGAGGATGATTCAGCATGGCAGGGAATGAGAAAGCTGTTCGAAATGGCATTAGCAACCTACGATTGGGGTGAGAATTTTGTAGCAATGAATTTGGTTGCTAAGCCAATTGCTGATGAAACGCACAGGCAATTAGCTCAGTCAGCAATTGATTCTAATGATATGTTTCTTTCTTTGCTGATTGAGAATCAAATGCGGGATAGTGAACGATCTCGGCACTGGAGTTCTGCTTTAGTTAAGTTTGCTATTACTAATGAGAATAATCGTTCAGTAATAGAAGGTTGGATAGAAAAATGGATGGTTCTAGGGAGAGAGGCTGCAATTCAATATTGTAAAGCGTTACCAACTTGCAAAGAACGATCCCGTGATGAAATGGCAGCTCACGTGATAGGCATTGTAGAGAACTACCATCGCGAAATGGGTCTCACAGGAAAGTAAGGCCATTAGAATAAAATAAGAGAATTTCGTGCTTATTTAACAAGTGTAAAACGGTTAACCAAAAGTGCATCAGTGAACTCATCAAACTTTATCTAGGGACTAAGGTAATGAAGCCAGAATTACTAAATTTACACCATTCAGATTGGGGGTGGAAGCAATCTGTACCTTATTCTCAGGCTGTTGTTGGTGGGGAATATATTTTCATCGGAGGCCAACAGTCATTAGATAGTGCGGGTCAGGTTCTTGGTAAGAATAACATAGCGATCCAAACTAGAAACGTGTTTGAAAACCTTAAAAAGGTTCTAGAAACAGCAGGACTAGAGATGAAGGATTTGGTTCGTCTAAACACCTATTATGTCTTTGATGGCGATGATAGTGACGCAACATCTTTTTGGGAGGATATGACCCGGATACGGCTCGAGTATTTCCCTGACCCTGGTCCCGCAGCAACTGCCGTTCGGGTAAAGGGTATGCCTTATCCTGATCAGTTAATTCAGATAGAAGCGATAGCATTAAACAGAAAAGAACAGCATTCTAGGCAGCGCATAATGCCGGCGGAAAGTTGGGACTGGAGCATTTCGGTGCCACTATCGCAAGGTTGGCGAATAGGCCAAAAGATTTTTGTGGGAGGCCAGATTTCTGCAGATGCTGTGGGCGCTACAGTTTTTCCAGGTGATGTTAAAAAGCAAACTCGCAATATATATAACTTTATAAGGAATGTCGTAGAGGATGCGGGTGGAAATATGGGCGATGTAGCTCATATTAAAATATGTTTTAAGCATGAAAAAGGATCAAATATTGCAAATGAAGGACTTTCATTAATTCTTGAAGAAACTTCTTCAATATTTTCTGAAAATAAGGGGTTGGTAGTAAGTCCTTTCGGTGTGGATCTGTTATATCCCGGACTGGTTCTGGAAATTGATGCAATGGCAGTGATAGATGAGGAAAGGCGCGCCATTACTTTGGAAAATGATGGCGGAAGATATCTATCATCTACTTTTGCTGATGGTATCTGTGTGGATGGCGAAATATATACGGGGGGTCAGGTTGCAATTACTGAGGATTGTAGTGTCATAGGGCAAAATAATATAGGCGAACAGGCTAGAATTGTATTTGGGCGTCTTCAAAGTATTGTTGAGCAGTCCGGCGCTACATTAGATGATGCAGTAAAATTGAATATCTTTCTTGTCGGCGAGTCAAATGTCGAAGATGATTTTCACAGGGTTACGAAGATCTGGAAGGAAGTGGCTCCTAACGCGTTACCAGCTTTGACAGCTGTGCATGTGCACGAACTGGCCCTGCCAGGTCTTTTGATTCAAGCTGACTTGATAGCTGTAAAGTAAATTAGTAATAAAATAAAATAAATAAGAGTGGTGGTGAGTAATGATAAAAAACCCTGTCCCGTGGCCTAATGGTGCAAGATGTGCATGTGCCATTACATTTGATATAGATACAGACAGCATACTCCATCTGGAACATGGTGATCGGGCACCAACGATGTTGTCCGCTATGTCGTGGTTAAAGTATGATGAGATAGCTATTCCTAGAATATTAGATCTTTATAAGCGGTATGACATCAAACAAACTTTTTTTTATCCTGCCTGGTGTATGGAGCGCTATCCACACTTAGTTGAGAAAATACTTGAGGGTGGTCATGAAATTGCAGCACACGGTTATCTCCACGAAAACCCTAATCAATTGACGGCGGAGGTGGAATTATATTGGTTTGAAAGGCAGATTGAAGTAATTCGATCAATGACGGGTCAAAAACCTAGAGGTTGGCGGGCACCACTCTATAATTTTTCGAAATACTCTGCAGATTATCTCATGGATCAAGGTTTTCTTTACGATGCAAGTTTGATGGGAGACGATATTCCCTATATCCTCAGGTCAAAAGGAAAACGTATTATTGAACTGCCGAGTCAATGGGCTATGGATGATTGGCCTCATTATACCCACTCACCGGATATGCATTACATGATGCCCATCAAATCTCCTGACGAGGCTATGAACGTCTTTATGTCAGAATTTGAAGCAATGTATGCTTACCAGGGTCTTTGGGTAACAGTATGGCACCCATTTGTGTCTGGCCGGCTTGCAAGATGTGATCGAGTAGGAAAGATGATTGAAGATATACTTTCAAGAGGTGATGTATGGTTCGCAACCATGGAGGAGATTGCTTCTCACGTGCAGACTTGTATAGACGGGGGGAGTTGGGTGCCACGGGTTGATGATTTGCCGTATTATGATGGGACGATCCCTGAATTATCTGAAGGGCCAAACTCCTAAATATATTTTTAAGGAGCAACGCAAGTGTTAAGAGAGGAATAGCTTTCCAATAATAATTATGTATAAGGGAAACGCCACATTGACAGCCTTTTTCATTTTGGAGACTATATTAATTAGAAATATCGAATATATATTAAAACAAAACGGAATTATAAAGGTTTAATAGTTTAGGAAACTTTCATTCTCTGAATTTGGGGAGGTACCATGTATATTGGGGAACCGGTCTTGCGGCGTGAGGACGAGAAGTTTCTGCGTGGAAAAGGTCAGTATGTTGATGATATTCGTTTGACTGAACCTATAGCTCATGCAGCCTATACTCGCACACCGCATGCACATGCAAAGATAGTGAACATTTCAACTAACAAAGCGGCTTCAATGCCTGGTGTGCTAGCTGTATTAACAGGGCGTGATTGGTTAGATGCAGGTTTTGGTGAGGCAGACGGCGTATGGCCAGTTAAGGATAAGGATGGCAAGACCGCAAACACTGTAAACAGACCCTTTTTAGCCGTTGAAAAAGTACGATATGTTGGTGAGTGTGTTGCGATGGTCATAGCGGAAGATCGTTATCAAGCTCTCGACGCTGCTGAGGCTGTAGAGGTATCCTACGACGTGCTGCCCGCTAATGCAGTCACATCTAAAGCCCTAGATGAAGACGCCCCCATTTTGCATGAAGAACTAGGGACTAATCTTGTTCTTGAAACACACCATGGAAATAAGTTTGCGGTAGATGAGGCTTTTTCTAAAGCCTCCCATATTACAGAAGTAGAGGTTCCTTCTAATCGTGTTACAGCTTGCCCCATAGAACCAAGAAGTTATCTTGGGCATTATGATCCCATCAATGATCAATATACGTTTTGGAGTTCAACCCAAGCCCCGCATATTGTTCGCAAGTACTTTACAAATTCAATGCGCATTCCAGAACACAAATTACGGGTTATTGCACCAGATGTAGGTGGCGGTTTTGGAATGAAACTTTACCACTATCCTGAAGAGCCGACAGTGTTATGGGCTGCTAAGGTAGTTGGAAAACCAGTTCGGTGGACTGGGACGCGCTCTGAATCTTTAGTATCAGATACTCATGCGCGTGATCATTTTACTAGAGGTAAAATTGCTTTTGACACTAATGGAAAAATTTTAGCAATGTCTTTTAGAACAATGGCAGCATACGGTGCATATGAAGGTCAATTTCAAGCCAGTATAGCTAATGCTTATCATTATTGTTTACTCTCTTGCGGATATGATATTCCTGCAATATATGCCGAAATCAAAGGGGTGTATACTAATTCCACGCCTGTTGACGCTTATCGTGGGGCTGGACGCCCAGAGGCAGTCTATCAGGTTGAACGGTTAATAGAAAATGCTGCGCACGAACTGGGTATTGATCCACTAGAATTAAGGGAACGCAACCTAATTCAGGCAAATCAAATGCCTTACAAAACTGCGGTCGATATCACCTATAATGTTGCTGACTTACCTGTTCTAATGACCAAGGCAAAGAAACTAGCGCGTTATGATGAATTGCGTGAGGAGCAGGAGAACTTACGCAAAAAAGGCATTTATATGGGCATTGGGACTTGCGTGTTTTTTGATATGGCAGGTGCTGGCCCTACAAAAATGATGAATGAACTGGGGGCAAAGATAGGGTGTTATGATGTCGCCAGCTGCCGGGTGCATCCGAGTGGAAAAGTTACAATATTTGCTGGTAGTCACTCTCATGGTCAGGCTCATGAAACAACTTGGTCCCAAATTGCAGCTGATAGACTGGGGTGCGATATAGAAGATATTGAGCTGGTAGAAGGTGACACCGACCGCGTACCGTTTGGCATAGGTACTTGGGGATCAAGATCTTTGTCAACAGCCGGTATGGCTGTAGCAGTTTCAGCAGATAGAATAATAGAGAAAGCCAATAAGCTTGCTGCACACATGTTAGAATGCGCTGTCGAAGATTTAATTCGTGAAGAAGGAGGTTTTACGGTCAAGGGAACAGATCGTTCTATCACCTTTGCTGATGTTGCAGATGCTGCTTATCATCGGGGAGACCGACCCGAAGGTTTAGAAATCGGATTAGAGGAAACAGTTTTTTATGACCCAAAAGATTGTAACTACCCCTCGGCTGTACACATATGTGTTGTCTTGGTTGACCCAAAAACCGGAAATGTCACACTACGTGATTACACAGCTGTAGATGACGTAGGAACTATTATCAACCCTATGGTGTTAGAAGGCCAGGTTCATGGCGGTTTAGTTCAAGGGATTGGACAAGCTCTCATGGAAGAGTGCGCGTATGATTCGGAGACTGGTCAGTATGTATCTGGTACATTTATGGATTATGCAATGCCGAGAGCTTCCGACTTACCATCTTTTGCTCTTGATTCCTATACTACGTTGGATCCGGATAACCCTCTCGGTATCAAGGGAGCTGGTGAGAGCGGGACCTTGGGGGCCCCTGCATGTGTTTGCAACGCTATTGTAGATGCAATCTGGGGTTTAGGTGTGCAACAGGTTACTCAGCCAATGACGCCACGAAAAATATGGCATGCCATACAAAATGCGAATGGAAACTAGGTAGATAATTAAAAAAGGGGACCATTTATGTCGGATAATGAAGTCAGTATGAAAGTAAACGGGTCAACTGTATCTGCAAAGTTGGATTCTAGAACTCTGCTTGTTCATTTTTTAAGGGAGCATTTAAATTTGACGGGTACACATGTTGGTTGCGATACGAGTCAATGTGGCGCTTGTACAGTGCATGTCAATGGAATCCCTGCAAAGTCATGCAGTATTTTTGCTGTCCAGTTGGAGAATGCAGAAGTAACTACCATTGAAGGCGTGGCAAACGGTAACGACTTGCACCCAATGCAAAAGGCCTTTCGAGACAATCATGGTTTGCAATGTGGTTATTGTACCCCCGGCATGATTATGCAGGCAATCGATATTGCACGACGTTACGATAAACCTACAGAGCATGAAATACGTCATGAATTGGAAGGTAATCTTTGCCGGTGCACTGGGTATCACAATATTGTTAAGTCAGTAAAGGCCGGAGTCAAGGCTATCCATGACACTTAAATAAAATAGTATTTTATTGGTATTTATATAATGCTACTGACTTTTTAAAATAGTTTTTTCTATGTGGTGGGAACGCAGTTATGTTTGAATTTGAATATCATCGACCCGAAAGTATCGAAGCTGCAGTAAAAATTCTCAAAGATATACGTGAGGGGCAACCGCTCGCCGGCGGTATGAGTTTAGTTCCTACGATGAAACTGCGCTTGTCTGAGCCCCGAGAATTAGTTGATTTGAATGCTATTGCAGATTTACGAGGCATTTACCGAGAGGGAGATAATTTGGTTATCGGAGCGATGACTAGACATACGGAGGTTGCAAAGTCAGAAATTGTGTTGGACGCTATTCCTGCTATAGCACAACTTGCTGGGGGTATAGGTGATCCTCTTTGTCGAAACCGTGGAACAATAGGCGGATCCGTAGCATTTAACGATCCAGTAGCAGATTATCCTGCAGGTCTTATAGGCCTTGATGCAAAAATTCATACAAGCGAAAGGGTGATAGCAGCTGACGAGTTTTTTGACGAACTTTATGAAACAGCATTAGTAAAAGGTGAGCTAGTAACCAAGATTGTGTTTCCACTTCCAGAAAAAGCCGGCTGGGCAAAATTTTCAAATTTAGCATCAAGGTATGCAATTGTTGCTGTAATGGTTTCAATTTCAGGCGGAATTGCACGGGTTGCAGTTACAGGAGCAAAGAACAAAGTTTTTCGGGTTTCAGAAATGGAGGCACGGTTAAATGAAAGTTTTGCGGCGGACGCAATAAAAGATATAAAAATATCCCCCGATGGTATGAATGCAGATATCCATGCTGATGCCAAATATCGTTCAAATTTAGTTAACGTTTTAGCTGTGCGGGCAGTTGAATCAGCAAGCGCTTGATTCAGAGATAGAATTTAAAAATATTTTGGCTGACAATATTTTTTTCAGTTAGATTTGGAAATTGCAGAGGTTTTAGTTTGTTTGAGTTCTTGCAGTGCTGACAATAAATTAAAATTATTTAATAAATTGGGCTAACGACGGAGTTGTGCTTATGAAAATGGAAAGAATTTATAGTAATGCGGTAAGCGAACCAGCTCCAGGGTTGTGGTCAAATTGTAAGCGGTTTGGAAACCAGGTATTTCTTTCAGGATTGGTTGCGTTGGATGTTGATGGAAATCTGCAGGGAGTAGACGATCCACATGCACAGGCCGTGCTTATATTTAAGAATATGCGTCACTATATGGAAGCCGCCGGCGGATCTATACAAGACATAATTAAAGTGACAATATATGTTACGGATATGCGTCATCGACCTTCAGTATTGAAGGCTAGGCAAGAGTTTTTTTCTGGAGATTTTCCGTGTTCAACACTCATTGGTGTGTCAGAACTAGTGGATCCTAGAATGTTGGTAGAAATTGATGCTGTTGGGTTTATCGGTGCCGGGGAAGATTGAAGTTCGGGTCAAGAAATTGCTTTACAGCTGAGAAAATAAGGATGTAAATCTATTTATAAATTGGTGAGATGGTTAAGGGGAGCAAGCATAAATGGCTAGGCATATTAAGTGTGGAAAATTATTTACTGGCAAAGAAGATAAGGCTTTAGAGAATCAAACATTAGTAATTGAGAATGATACTTTAAAATTCGTTGGATCTAGTTCGGAGGCACCGGTACCTGCTTCAACCGACGAAGTCATTGATCATTCCGGACACTTTGTGATGCCTGGACTTATTGATATGCACGTGCACTTATCATATGGAAATGCAAAGTCAGAGGAAGATATAGACCTTTATGCATCTCTAGAATTCCGGGCATTGCGAGGATTAGAATCAGCACAAAGAGTTCTTGCCGCAGGTTTTACAACGATTGCTGACCCTACGACTACCGGCCAAGTTAGTCTTGCTATTCGCGATGCGGTGGATGCGGGATTGTTTGTAGGACCCCGTATCTCAACTTCAGGACGTCAAATAACAAATAGGCAGGGCTTGTCTGATTGGTATCCAAGTTGGATTGGTGTCCCTGACACGTCAATTGGGGTTCTTTGTCGAGATGCGGCAGAGGGTATTGCGGAAATTCGTTTGGAAGTTAAGGACGGCGTAGACTTTATTAAAATTGCCATCGATGGGGATTCTATGAATCCTGCATCAAATGTGCTGGTTGCAGGATATGATCAGGATGAGATGTCGGCAATGGTTAAAGAGGCGCATCGTCTTGGTAAAAAAGTGGTAGTGCACGCACGTGGTGCCGAAGGCGTACTTTACTCTGCTCGAGCAGGAGCTGACGTAATTTTCCATGCCGCGTGGATGGACGATGAGGGTCTTGAAGCTGTAATTAAAAATGGTTGCTCACTGTGTCCTTCTTTGAGTTTAGTTGTAAATGATATTGATTTTACGCGACCGGGTGATGGTTGTTATCCAGCTTTTCCTGACGCGCATAAAGAGGAATTAGAAAAAGCATGCCAAAGCTTACCCAAGGCTCGCGAAGCCGGCGTTAACTTTATGCTGGGAACCGATTCGGGGTTTGCTGTAACGCCTTATGGGGAATGGCACGCACGGGAGTTAGAGCATTATGTAAAATATCTTGGATTTTCGCCGGCTGAAACGTTGCGATGTGCTACCGTAAATAATGGAACTTTTGTTCGCGAAAATGGCGAGGTGGGACTACTTGATGTCGGAAAGCTAGCAGATATTTTGGTTATTGATGGTGATCCACTTGCAGATATTACTGTTTTACAGGATAGATCTCGAATTCGGGAAATCATTCAAGGAGGAGAAACCATAAATATTGATAAGGATAAGAATGTAAGGCGACTTCGTTCTGAATTTTCATATGATATGTGGAGTGATGTTTATACGCAGGAACGAATCGCTGAAATAGGTATGGTTGGAGATACATCTCTGCAGAATGCTGCTGAGTAGGGTCATATTATATATGTTCCGGTTGCATGGAATCCAAACACTTCTAGAATAAAGACCTGATCGATAGAGTAAGTTTTAAGCAGTATATTATTATTTTAACTTTCAGTATTGGTAAAGTGCTGAGCTAGCAAGCGCTGTATCTGAAGGCTGGGAAGATTTGAGTTTCTCTGCGGCTATCTGCGCCTCTTTTGAGGACTTGTAAAGCTCATCTTCCAAAAGAATCAAAGGTTTCTCTCGATCAGCGCATAATTGCCCTATGCACCATTCTTCATTCGGTTTTGTCATTACAACAACATAAAACCCTGGTATTGGACCATGCTGGTGGTTATTCAGCGCAAACAATACTTCTGCTAAATCGCTCAGCTTGTCTGCGTCTAGATTCCCAAACACAGCACTTTCCAAAGCACTCGGCTCATCCGCACGGGTCGGCATAACATTTTTTCCGGGAGGTGGCTTTATTAAGGGCATACGAGAGCTGCGCGACTTGTCGGGTATCACCAGCCGAACATCTCGTGTTTTACGCTTCATAGATTTACGCCGACCCTAAGGTAAGGGGCCTTCTTTTAAAAAGCCACGGATAACATTTTCCATTAGTTTAGAAACATTATTATCATAATTGTTATGCGATAAGCTTCCACACCAAGCTAGGGATCCCGGTGCAAAAACGGCTCCATCATTTGGCGTTTTATAGTAAATCATATCTGCTCGAACCTGTGGGTTTTCATCTCCACCGCCATAATAGCCGCGTACAGTAAAATGAATTTCTTCATTTACCTGCATCATGAGATCGGTATGTCCCTCTGATCGTGCTAGAAGATAACCGTTGTGTGGCGTACCAAACTCGAGATCATACCGGTCTAACTCCAATCCAGCAGCACCTCCGCCTACAAGGCCAAAATCACCAATAATTTCATCGTCACCAATATTTTCGAACATCCACGAACACTCTGGCCGGAAGCTATCTGTATCACGTCTGTAATATGAAGAAACATCAAAGCCATATGCGGTGAATGTCAAGCCACATGTTTTACTAGGAATTCTGCCCCGAGCCCGCCACATTCCTCCATATTTACCGTCAAAAGCGTTGTTATACTCTCCAGGGTTTGCTGTCCATGCTCGCGTTCCAGCCTCTCCCTTTCTTACTTCTACAATATTACCATTGTTTGGATGGTATTCAGTAATCCAATAGAACCCATCTGCCCCGAGGTATAGCCATCTTCCGCCATTTTGTTGATAGGCCTCATAGGCGTCGATCATTTTTTCAGATGAGTATTCAGGGTGGCTACCCGTCAAAACTACGGGATAGCGTTTTAATAAATCAAGGCCTTCTCGGTCAAGATCCTCGTCCGTATGTACGTCGAACTCGAATCCTTTTTGTTCCAGCCAATCAGTAAGGTGTAAATCCCCGTTAAGTTGCCACAAAGAGGGAGAGAGCCAGTGGCGATATTTAGGCCTCATATTCAATATTGGTCTAAGCCGGGAAGAGTAACAAACACCGCTACCATCTGAATGAAGTGAGTAAGTAGAAAGTCCATACTCTCGATGTTCATTTAAATATAGGTCAGATGCTTGCATTATTGGAATTTTGCCAGCCAACAATTCCGCAACAACAGAGTTGGTTGAGAGATTATCGTTTGAATAAGCAAGGTAACTTGCTGAAGGAATAATTAGGCAAACTTTAGAAGTTGCTGTACCTTGCGGTGGTCGGACGAAAAAGGTAATAAAATCCTCTGTGTCAGCTGAACTTTCACCACCTATACGAAGTCTTGCAGCATACGCACCACTCCTAGTACCCTCAGGTACTTTAAACGTGAAGTCGACATCCCATCGCGCATCATCAATATCATCATCATGAAAGTGGATAGCACCATATTCCTCGGGCGCATGATGATAAACAATTTCGTCTCCTGTCCAATTGTACCCTGTCATGCCACGGGCAGGTAGATTAATGACAAAGCCATGTAAAACATTAGGCGACGTGTCGATGATCTGCATAGATGCAATATTCTTGGTGATATTTGCGTGAAAATCCCACGCGCCAACGGTACTCTGTCGCACTTCTGCAGAACACGTCTTAAATCCTCGAGCAAGTGCATCAATCTCGTTTTTATTTAGAGCACGTGCAGAAAGACGTGGCCGGTCGATCTTTCCATTATATACGTTTGATTGTTGCGGTAGCTCTACCGGGTTATCTGCCTCTTTATAGTGTCCGCCTTGAACTGACCGGCCAGAGTTTGAAACTTTAGTACAAGCTGCTACCAGAAGAGGGGCATCGTTTTCGCTAGGTGCTGCGCTACACGTGCCCTCAATTACAGATGCAGTTTCGTCTGCTGGATACAAGAGGGACATTCCTAGACCCCCATTAGCTGACGTTACTACAGGCTCTTGATAAAGATGAATCTTTCCACTTGCGGCGTTGTAAGAGGCTGCGACTAAGTACCAAACTTTACGAAGCAGGGGTTTGCCGCTGCTAAACTTTTCTATTTTACCCTGGGAATCACCGACCCAGAGCGCTAAATTAGCATTTTCATCAATAACTAAGCCGTAGCCCTTTCCATCGACTAGCTTGGTTAAGATTCCTTGAACGCCTTTATCCGGGGTAGTTGGAAAAATAAAAGCCTGAAGTGTAAAGCTTTCTACATTCATCCGGTGGTCATTTGGAATTACTGCATAGGAGCCACCATGGATGATTTGATTACGTC
>CAYRUX010000045.1:0-6331 GCA_964427515.1 uncultured Rhizobiaceae bacterium | reverse complement strand
TTCTCTAGTTACAGAGAATTGCTGGCCAACTTCCTCTAAAGTATGATCCGTGTTCATACCGATCCCAAAACGCATTCTCAATACACGTTCCTCTCTTGCGGTTAAACTAGATAATACCCTAGTAGTCGTTTCCCGTAAATTAGACTGAATAGCTGCTTCAACGGGCAATACTGCATTTTTATCCTCAATAAAATCACCCAGATGGCTATCTTCTTCATCACCGATCGGTGTTTCAAGACTAATAGGCTCTTTAGCAATTTTAAGCACCTTTCGAACCTTATCTAAGGGCATGCCCAACCGTTCTGCCAGCTCCTCCGGAGTGGGTTCTCGACCAATTTCATGAAGCATCTGCCTTGATGTGCGAACTAATTTATTAATAGTCTCAATCATGTGCACTGGAATTCTAATTGTACGCGCTTGGTCGGCAATTGAACGCGTGATAGCCTGACGTATCCACCAAGTTGCATAGGTAGAAAATTTGTATCCCCGTCGATACTCAAACTTATCTACCGCCTTCATCAGACCAATATTACCCTCTTGAATTAAATCAAGAAACTGAAGCCCACGATTTGTGTATTTTTTTGCTATTGATATTACCAGTCTTAGGTTAGCTTCCACCATTTCCTTCTTCGCAAGACTTGCTTCCCGCTCGCCCTTTTGTACCGAAGACACAATGTTTCGAAACTCTCCTGGTTCAAGCCCAGTATTCATTGCTATTTGTGAAATATCTTTTCGAATTCTTACCACATTTGAACGTTCAGTAGTTGCAAACTTTTTCCATGACGGATCAGACAGTCTGGATACTCTAGATAACCACCGAGGATCAAGTTCTCTGCCTTCATATCGCTTCAAGAAACTCTCCCGGCCTACCCTATGGCGCTCTGCAAGGCGCATTAAATCACCCTGATTTTTAATTAAACGCCTATTAATGCCATAAAGTTCATCAACCATCGCTTCAATTTGCCCATTATTAATTCTAATATGGCCAATAGCCTTCACTAATTCACTTTTAAGCTTATCGTACCTATTGAGCTGCGCTTTGCTTAGTTGCTCATTTTTTATCGCTAGTTTTAGTCGTTGTTCCTGAAGCAATGTGAATTTTTTATAAAATGATGCCACTTTGTTGAAGATTTTAATCACATCTCCTCGTACGGCCTCTTCCATTACCGTAAGTGATACACTACCCTCTTCAAACTCGTCTTCATCAGAATCATCTTCAGACTCTTTAACGACCGCTTGATTCTCGTCAGAAGCACTACTTGATGAAGAAGAATTATCAGAACCATGAGCCTCCTCGTGACTGTTATTATCAGGGTTCGGGATACTATTAACAGCCCCTACACTCCCGTCTTCAAAGCCACTTGATTCAATTTTCTCCTCTCCTGTGCTAATACCTAATTCGTTCATCATACCGCCACTCACGGCTGAACCGGGCTCACGGCCATAAGTAGCTTCCAGGTCTATTATATCCCGCAAAAGAATTCGTTCCTCTAAGAGAGCATTACGCCACACCCTCACTGCCTTCATGGTTAATGGGCTTTCGCAAATTCCACTAATCATCTTTTGACGACCAGCCTCGATACGTTTTGCGATAGCAATTTCACCTTCACGGGATAGCAGTTCTACACTCCCCATTTCACGTAAGTACATACGAACTGGATCATCAGTACGACCTAGTTCCTCTTCCTCAACCTTTGTTGACTTTACGCTCTTTTCCAAGGAATTTTGATCATCAGCTACTGAATCTTCAGATTCCTCATTATCAACGACAGTAATACCCATCTCAGACAACTGAGTCATTGTATCTTCTATTTGCTCAGCGTTTACTTCTTCTGACGGTAGCGCCTCCGCGACTTGATCCGTAGTGACATACCCTCGTTCTTTTCCGCGGCTTAATAACTTACGTACAGCCGCAGTCAGAGAATCAAGAACTGGGCTATCTACCGAATCATCTCTACGATCTGTACTACCTGCGGTTTTATCGCTCTTCGCCACAACACCCTACCTTTTCCAAATTCTGGTGCAAAATCCAAAGCTCACGTCAACCTTTCAAGTAGCAGGCGAGCGTCGAAAAATAAGTATACCTCTTGATCGGGACGTTCATGTGCTTGTGTAAAAAGATAATATTAAACATATTTACAACAATTAGTCCCTTGATTCATATAGACATTTAATTCGACCTTATACGACTGTCAAGCTTGTCAACATATGATTATCATCAGAATTTAATGATTTTAGCATAAAAACTTAGTTACTAGCTCTGATCTAGGTTATCCCTATAACCTGGAATCTGCACCTCGGTTCCCGGCGCTTCCTCAACAGCACGCATAGTTTCGGTCAGACGACGCAAATTTTCTTCAGTCATCTCAGTTGCCAATGCTTTCTCAGCTTCATTTCTAAAGTTTTCCATATTAGTGAGCCGATGGTGCAAATCTAGAGCATGTCGCAATTGCAATCGGGCGTCTTTGATGTCAGCCCTTCCTTCGTTGGAGGCCCAATCAAGATACAACGCATCCCGTCCAACTAGTTCATCTAACATTTTTTCTAATCCAGCCTGAGTGAGACTATAACATATTTTTGACTTATTGGACTCATACCTTTGAACATCTGCAGCCAGCAAAGCATCGCGAAAAGCTCCATAACGGGCCACTATGAAAGGCAAGCGCTCAAGCTCCTCATGAAACTCAGAAAGTAATTCAGGAAAATTAAGAATTGTTTGTAAAATTGTCCTCTCCCTCAGAGAGGATTGGTTCTGTTTTTGTGAGCTGATATTTTTAGGAGCCTTAGCTTTAGTCATTTCTGCCCAATCAAACTTGGTTCGCCGACCCCGTTTATCAAAGGCTAACTTCTTATCCGGCAATTCGTACAATAGGTCTCTATAATAGCGTCGGAAATAAAGTTTTAAGTCTTTGTCTACGATTTTATCCACATAGTTGTTAAGACGGTGATTAAGTGATGCTCTGTTTTCTGGTTTTAAAAAATTATTCCCATCATCGCCTCCTGCCAGCTCCCACACCTTATCGGACAAAGTTTGAGCCGTGTTTATGCAGTCTTCCATGCCAATTTTACCGTTTATATTTATAATACTGTCAGGATCCTGCCCTCCGGGCAAGGTTGCAAACAACAATGATTTTCCTGATTTTAAACGAGGAAGCGCTCGTTCGGCAGCACGACCTGCTGCTGTTTGTCCAGCACTGTCGCCATCAAAACAAAGTATTGGAGAGTCTGCCAACCTCCACATTTCCTCAAGCTGTAACTCCGTAAGAGCCGTCCCTAAGGATGACACTGTTTCAGTGATACCGGCTTGATAGAGGCTTATGACATCCATGTAGCCCTCTACCGCAATTATTCTACCTGCCTTGCGGGCAGAGCCCTTGGCTAAGTGTATCGCATATAAAACGGATCCTTTGTGGAAAAGGGGGGTATCAGGGGAATTCAAATACTTTGCCTGAGAAGAATTCTCTATGGCTCGGCCACCAAAAGCAATTACTCTACCTCTTCTATCTTGTATGGGAAATATAATGCGGTTGCGAAATCTATCATAGGCCTCATTGGCACTCTGACCCTTAACCAAAAGCCCCGAAGTCACCATTAAATCTTCAGATATATGTTTCTCTTCTAAAGATACTTTTAATGAATTTCTACCATCAATCGCGCAACCTAAACGAAATGTTTTTATAGTTTCTCTGGTCAAACCTCTAGCCTGTAAATAGCTTAACGCGACTGCACCCCGAGTGGAATATAATTGGTTTTCAAAAACTTTTGTGGCTTCTTCTAACACTCCATATAGAGATAATCTGCTCTCTATCGCAGCTCGGCTAACGTTCTCTTGTAGCGGAACCTCCATTCCCGCCTCGCCACACAACCTTTCAACCGCTTCAGGGAACGACAGTCCTTCGTCGCGCATAATGAAGCCAATGACGTCTCCATGAGCTCCGCATCCAAAACAATGGAAGAAACCTTTTTCGTTGTTTACAGTAAATGATGGCGTTTTCTCATTATGAAATGGACAAAGACCAATATACTCACGACCCTTTAGTGCTAGGCGAACTCGCCGGCCAATTAATTCAGAAAGTATCAATCGTGTACGGATTTCATCCAAAAATTGGGGTGTAAAAACCATTAATCCGATCCATTTTCATCTGTCGGCAAAAAAGCAAATATAATCTAACCCATATCACCAAAAATTAAATTATACTCTAGAACCTATAAAAGAAGATAGAGCAAAACTGTTTATTTAACTCCTGAAAGCAGGTCTTTAACCACACTACTGGCCTTCGAAAAGTCCATTTGACCAGCATATCTTTCTTTGAGGGTATGCATGACACGACCCATATCTTTGATTGTACTTGCTTTTTCTTCTTCAACCAAATTCCTAATAGTCTCAACCATTTCATTACCCTCAATCTGCGGGGGCATGAATCTATTGATGATATCAATTTCTTCACTCTCCCGCTCAGCTAAATCGATTCGCCCTCCACTCTCATATTGATTGATGCTCTCACGTCTTTGACGAATCATCGTGGTAAGCAATTGCAAAATATCCGGCTCGGCAATTCCATCAGAATTACCTTTTGTGCGTTCCGCAATATCTCGATCCTTTAAAGCTGCGAGAATAAGTCGTACAGTCAAAATTGTACGTTCATCGCGCCTTTTCATCGCTGTTTTCAAAGTTTCATCAAGTTTTTCTCTAATCATCAACTAAGTCTTTCTTTCCAAGCAGAAGCGCCGCAATATAGCGCCAACTATGAAAGGATCAACTAAAGATTTTAATCTATATCTGCCCCAACAATAACAGAAGCTCAATATTGCAGCTAGGGTTACTTGACTGAATCATTACGAGTTCGTAATTTGCGGGTTGAATGATGAACTAAAAATCTGAAAAATCTTGTATTTCAATAAATGTACGAGTTTCACTAACATAAATGTTTTACGGTTGTTTGCCTCGGTAATCGCTAGTAAACACCGCCCACAATACGGATTATTCTGCCATGTCCCTATCCGGAAATAGCTCCGGCACTGGTTTGGCCACCTTAGTGCTCACTGATGGAACCACATTTCGCGGGCATGGAATCGGTGCGCAAGGCACGGTCGTTGGAGAAATATGTTTCAATACGGCAATTACGGGCTATCAAGAAATTATTACGGATCCATCGTACGCGGGTCAAATTATTACTTTTACATTCCCACATATCGGAAATGTTGGTACAAATAAATCAGACATCGAGGCTGTTAATCCGGCTGCACGGGGTTTAATTTTGTGCTGCGACATCACGCAACCATCTAATTGGCGAAACGTTCAGCAACTTAACAGTTGGTTGCAACAATTCGATTTAGTTGGAATTTCAAATGTTGATACAAGAAGGCTGACGCGTCATATACGGCAATACGGTGCACAAGAAGCAACTCTTTGTCACCATTCAACAGAAGAAACCCCATTGCCATTAGGGCGACTAAGAGAATTAGCCAAGAATTCACCTGGCATTGATGGAGTAGATCTTGCAAAAGAAGTAAGCTGCAAAGAAACATATTGCTGGAAAGAGGGAATTTGGGATTTCTCTCTAAACAAAAATAATGGTGGAAACTATGCCACACCAGAAAATAGTAAATATCATGTAGTTGCTATTGACTATGGCGCCAAGCGAAATATTTTGAGGTCTCTAGTTTCTCATAGGTGTAGGGTTACAGTAGTACCAGCCACCACAGGCATTAAGGATATACTATCCTATAATCCTGATGGTATATTTTTATCAAATGGACCGGGCGACCCTAAAGCGACCGGAATTTATGCCGTACCAACAATTAAAAAACTGCTGGAAAAAAATATACCGATATTTGGCATTTGCTTGGGTCATCAGATGCTGTCATTAGCTCTTGGTGCTCAAACAAGAAAAATGTTATTCGGACACCGTGGTGCTAACCACCCCGTCAGAGATTTAAAAAATAATAAGGTCGAAATAACTAGTCAAAATCATGGCTTTGAAGTTATAGCAGAAAGTCTTCCTGACGGTATTGATGCAACCCATATGTCTCTTTTTGACGGGACACTCGAAGGTTTAGAAATTAAAGACAGGCCTGTTTTCTCTGTTCAATATCATCCAGAAGCATCCCCTGGGCCTTTAGACTCACGATATTTATTTGAAAGATTCGTTAAAACAATGGATGCAAATAAATCTGATGCCTAAAAGAACGGATATTCAATCTATTCTCGTTATTGGAGCTGGTCCAATTGTAATTGGTCAAGCGTGTGAATTTGATTATTCAGGTGCACAAGCATGTAAATCTTTAAAAGAAGAAGGTTATGAAATCATTTTAATTAACTCAAATCCAG
>CAYRUX010000044.1:0-5544 GCA_964427515.1 uncultured Rhizobiaceae bacterium | reverse complement strand
TTTTAGGAATTGTAACTGCAGTAGTAGTGGGAGAGGCTATTTCTTCACACTCAGGCCAAAGCTTTAGACCCATAGCTTTAAATACAGCTCTACAAGCTCGAGCAGTCAACTCGTGCCGCTGCCATACTACTTCTGGGCCCTCGTCTAAGTATTGATCTAAAGCAGCTCCCAAAGCCACAACTTCGGATACTGATGGTGTAAAGGGAACCATATTCTCTTTTTTCCATGCATACCTCCAATCAAGAATACTGAGAATGGATGATCTGGGTACCGTTTCATTATGATCCATATGTGCCCAGGCATGATCGCTAATTGAAAGTATAGATAGTCCGGGCGATCCTCCAAGGCATTTACCAGGCCCAGTTATGAAAATATCAGCATTGCAGTCCTTAGGATGAATGTCCATTCCAGCAAAAGATGATACTGCATCTACTAAAAACAATGCACCGTGTTGTGCGACGACTCTTCCAATTTCTTTTACAGGATTGATTGTTCCTGATGGCGTATCATGATGTACCGCTGTAACTATTGTTATTTCAGGATTAGCTTCTAAAGCATCTGCCACTTGCTTTGCACTAATTGCCTGATTATAGCCGACTTCTAACTCAAACAATTCTTTGCAGTACCGTTTAGCCCAGTAGCCAAAACCTTTACCGTAAACTCCTGATACTAAATTGAGCACCAGATCGGTTGGTCCGATTAATGATGCTGCTGCGGCTTCGAGTGCCACAGCAGGTTCGCAATGCAATATGAGTGCTGGTCCATCTTCCCGAAGAGCTGTGCCTGCCTTGAAACATACTTTTTGATAAAAATCCTGAAAAAATGGGTCATAAATATAGGGAACTGGTCTGGACAAAGCCTCCTGAACTCTTGGATAGATAGTTACGGGGCCTGAAGTTAAAGTAATTGTTGGGGGTTTTATACTGGAGTTATTCATAAAATATTCCTTGGCAGGTTAGTTTTCCGATTAAGCATACTTAGATGGCATCAAAGGGTGTGGAGTTATTTCTATTAATGTATCATAGTAGTTTCTGAAGTATTTAGGAGAACTGTGTGGGTTACTAGATATTATTAGTCAATTATATTCCACATGTTATATTTCGAAATTATATATGATCTCATTTTAGTTAATTTAATTCCTTGATTTTGAGGTTTTATGCTAAATCAAAAAATGATGTGGAGGTATGAGTGAGTTATTCACTTCGTCATATATCGAACTCAAATGCCATAAGGGCTTGGACAAAAGATGACGAAGTTTCTTATTTATTAAAGGAACATCTCTTTAACGAAGCTAGGCAACAAATATCTTCCTGGCCTGGTTACAATCCAACACCCCTAATTTCACTTTCTAGTCTAGCAAAAGAGTTAAATATCAGTGCTATACATTATAAGGATGAGAGTCACCGTTTTAGCCTAAAGAGTTTTAAGGCTTTGGGTGGGGCTTATGCAGTTTTAAAGGTCCTATCCCGTGAGCTCGAGCGAAAAGGCCACAGAGCCTTTAGTTTTGATGACCTGTTAAAAAACGAGAGTAAAAAGATAATAAAAAATATTACGGTCTGTTGTGCCACTGATGGTAATCACGGTCGTTCAGTTGCTTGGGCAGCGCAGCTTTTCGGTTGCCGTTCGGTCATTTATTTGCATGAAGGTGTTAGTGTAGGCCGGGAAGAAGAAATTTCTAACCACGGAGCAGAAATTCGTCGGGTTCAGGGAGGGTATGACCATTCAGTTCGTAAATCTGCAGAAGATGCGAGGATTGAGGGCTGGTTTGTGGTTTCCGATACTTCTTGGGAGGGATATGAGGAAATACCCTTGTGGGTTATGCAAGGATATATGGTTATGGCCTTTGAAATTTTGGAACAATGGCCGCAGGAAAATATTTTTAGTAACCTTTTTATTCAGGGTGGTGTTGGTGGGCTAGCTGCCGGGGTTGCGGGTTATTTTTGGCGGGTGCTTAAGACTGACAGACCGCGAACTATCGTAGTAGAGCCGGAACGGGCCGATTGTATAGCTCGAAGTTTGGCTGCCGGCACTCCAACGCCTGTTATGGGAGATGTTGATACATTTATGGCCTGTCTTGCTGCTGCAGAAATTTCACCACTTGCTTGGAAGATTCTTCAACGTGTTGCTGACGATTCCTTAGTTATTTCGGATGACTACGCAATTAAAGCTATGAGAATCCTAGCAAATGGGGTGGGAACAGACCCCTCTATAGTGTCCGGTGAATCGGGTTGTGCTTCGGTAGCCGGTCTTATAGCCAGCAACAATGATAAGGATATACGTAGAGCTTTGGGATTAGATCCGGGGTCATCGGTCTTAGTAATTGGTAGCGAAGGAGCCACTGATCCAGATATTTTTTTTAACGTTGTAGGTAAAACGCCCCAAGAAGTGACGTCAAAGCCAATTTAATAAAATGAGTTCAGAGTCTAACGTTCAGAATATTTGGTTCGCACTCAAGTTCTTTTGCAAGCGACACAAATCGTCTTTGCACCACATTTCCTACGAGGACACTGGCATGGGACGGCAGCCGCAAGGTTATCTTATTTTTTTCTCTATAAAGATGAGTTTGTTCTAACAAAGACGTGACGCCGCCAGAAAATGTATAAGCTAAACGAATGGCGAGACCGGCAGCTCGGGCTCTCTGGAGTTCCCTTTTATTTAGTATGTTTCCCAACGCCCTGACTAAAATTCTTTGCTGTACCTTGGCATGTCGTGAAGCAACTGCTAAAGCTACATAGGCGCGCCCCGGGTGGTCTATGCCAATGAGAGGATAGCGCAGAATTCTCAACAAGGCATGTTGCGCCCTATAGTCTGGATGATCTGACCATTCTAGATCAGCTAGCAAACAAGCAGCTCGTCGTAATCTCGATTCATTGGGCGTCTCTTCAGAAAAAATAGCGCCTATCCAATTATAAAGGGTTTCTCCATCGACAGTGGTTCGTCCTGTAATAGAGGCTAGATTATGGCAGGCAGCAATTAAGGGGTCTTCCACTCTTACAGAGGCGGACAGGCGGTTAAATATAAGTCCCTCACGAGCGCCATATGCCGAAAATATTACACTGGAGACTTTTGTTTTTTCAAGCAATCGTTGAAGAACAAAATTAGCGAATGGAATCGATTCGGCTCTTTCTTCGGGAAAGCCTGAAAATGATTTTAGTTCATTTGCTGATGCCCGAGCAATTTTTCTAGAAAATTCTAATGCTGATTGTAATGGTACTTGGTAATGATGAATTACACTTAGCGGATATTTAATACTCTTCATGTGCATTCTTGCCCAACTTCGCCATGCACCTCCCACTGCGTAAAGAGTACTTTCATTAGTCGGTGCGAGCCAATTAATTTTGAAAAGCTTATTTTCGATGTTTTTTCTGACATCTTTTTCGCCCTTATTCTTAGGGCTCCGAAGAGGGCCTATGGGCAAACTAGTTTGATCAACATTTAAACCGTTATCAAGGTGCGCTAATTCAAGGCTTGCACCACCAAGGTCGGCCATAAATCCATTAGCTTCGGGAATTTCCGATAAGACACCTAACCCAGAAAGCCGAGCTTCTTCCTCACCGCTAATAATTTGAACCGGAAACCCACAATGGTTTTCTATTTGATCTACTAAATCATTACCATCTATTGCCTCTCGAACGGCTGCTGTTGCAAAGGCATCGATATCGGAAATATTCATTGCTTTAGCAAGAGCGGCAAAACGCTGAAGACTTTTCAGGGCTAACTTTGCGCCTTCCGGATTCAGGCGTCCCGTTGAATCCAGTCCTCTGCCCAAACCACAGAGGACTTTTTCATTAAATAAGGGTATTGGTGCCCGTTTTGCTTGGTCATAAACTACAAGGCGAACTGAATTGGATCCTACGTCGATGACAGCAACAGCACTTGCATTAATCGTACCGCTAGAGAATGGAGTTGGAGTGACAGTCTTGGGTAGAATCACAATATGTCTGGATCAATTCAAGCAATGTGGCATTTGGGAGCCTCTATATTTTTGATATAAAATATACTGTGGTATATGAAATTCAAACGGTACACTATATAAAATTAAAGAAAGTAATTAAGTCCCACTAGCACAAATAACGCTGCCATGGTGAGAAGAAAGCTCCAAGTGCGTGACAACATAATTTATTCCTCTTATGGCAGCCGTTAATAAAAAGTCGTAAGTCATCCAACTAATGAAGAAATAACTTATCCAATAATCAACTATCGCATCTAAGCCTATCATAATATTATTATATCTGAACTCTTTAAACTAGGCCGATTATAGAAAGTTAAACAAGTTGTTTTGTAGGCTTTACTGCAAATACAAAACTTATCTTATCTGCTATAGGTTCAATATATAGGGCGTAACACTTTCTTTGTTATCATTTAATAGAGGCGGTTAGTGCCCATAAAGGGTTAGATGTGAATGTTTAGGTTGTTGGTTGCAAATTTCATTTTATCGGTAGTTTGGGGCTTTGAGTTTCCAAGAATATCACAGGCCGCTAATTTGGCTGGCAAAGCAATAATTTGTGAGGCATTTCCTGAAAAGGTTAAGGAATGGGGCTATAATACGCAAACTGGAGAACACATAAAACTTTGGAGGTTCCAAGGAGGATATGCATTCTTTTTTTATGTGGATCAATCGCATCCTTTACAGTTACTAGCCGGCGATAAGTATAAATATGAGATATCAGCTAATAGTATAAGGTGGGCTGAACTTAGAAATGAGTTAATTTGGGAACTAGATCTTAATAACTTAATACTATATCAATTTAAACAAAAATTCTATCAATGTGAATTAACTGCTACCAAAAAAATCAACGGTTGTTTAAAATCATACATTTTGCACTAAGATTAATTTACGGATCAGATAATTAACATTAACTATTGTCATACATAGAAGTAATCGGGAGTAACATATCTTTCCGTGAATTGAGAAATAGCTTATGGAGCCCTCTAGATGGTAGTTGGCAACAAGCTATAGCACGGATTTACGGCAGTCAGGTGAAGGAGGGTGGTATGGAAGAAAGAGAGTTCAGGAAGTTACTTCACCAAGATGGGTATGGTGAGCCAGAATTGGTCGACATTGATGCAAGTTCTTCTGATAAGATGCATGCCCATGACTTTACCGCTTTTGCATTGGTCGTCGAGGGTGAGTTCATTCTTTTGAACGAAAGTGGTAGGTGTGTTTATAACCCTGGTGATACTTGTAAAGTTGAAAGAGGTTTTTTGCATAACGAAACATCAGGGCCTTGTGGTGCTAAAGTTCTTGTCGGAATGAAGTAAACTTGGTGGTTGAGAAATTTCTTTATTTTATGAGGCAATGGGCATCTTAATCGTCAGAATCAATCTAAATAGAACGTGGAGCGGGTGAGGGGAATCGAACCCCCGTCTCAAGCTTGGGAAGCTTATGCTCTACCATTGAGCTACACCCGCAATCATCAAAGTGTGTGGGAAAGTTTAAAAATATCTTTTTCTTCCTTTTTTATTGCTTTAGCAAAACGTTTTTCTAAATAAAACTGACTATATTTCTTTAGTAATATTTCAAAAATCTTAATTTCTGGCATT
>CAYRUX010000043.1:0-11188 GCA_964427515.1 uncultured Rhizobiaceae bacterium | reverse complement strand
ACTCAGGAGACGCTGGATGGCCTGCAGAACTATGTGGATGATGGTGGTCATTTTATGTACCTAGGTGGCAACGGCTTTTATTGGAAAGTTGCCCTTAATTGTAATTATCCCGGTGCAGTAGAAATTCGTCGTGCTGAAGGAGGAATCCGAATGTGGGCATCTGAACCTGGGGAGGCGTATAATGCATTTGACGGCAGCTATGGCGGCATGTGGCGGCGTAATGGTCGGCCGCCTCAAAAACTTTGTGGCGTAGGTTTTACTGCGCAGGGAAAACATTTTGGGGATCCTTATCGCCGCACAGACATATCCCGAGATCCTGCGTACGATTGGATTTTTGAAGGTGTCGAAGATGAGCTCATTGGAGATTTTGGGTTTTCGGGTGGTGGTGCCGCCGGTTTTGAACTAGATCGAGCGGATTATAAACTCGGCACCCCTCTAAATGCTGTGGTATTAGCAACGTCCGAAGGTCACGGTAATCATTTTGGATTGGTACCGGAAGACATTCTCATGACTAACATGTTAGCTTGGAACGGCGAACCATATGACGATCTTATTCGTGCCGACATTGTTTATTTTGACACGCAAAATGGCGGAGCGGTGTTCTCAGTTGGGTCTATCACCTATTGTGGTAGTTTACCTTATAACAATTGTAATAATAATATTTCCCGAATGACTGCTAACGTAATAAATCGATTTTTAAGAAATTAACTTAGTATTTTTTGTAGTCATTATGCTGCAATGGTCTTCGATGTATGTTGTCTGGAATCTCAAATTAGTAAGAGTATGTTATGCATTTTGACACAATTATAATTTTTCGAGTCTGAAGTGACAACACACCTGAACAGAAATCTGGTATATGCAATATTTTAAACGCTATAACCAGTTTAATTCCCATCTGAAAATGTTGCGTTTAACAACGTTGTAAGCGCAGCCTTGTTTTCATTGTTTAGGTCACTTGAAATTAGGGAAGTATACTTCAGAAGGTTGCTTCTTGATCCTGATCGAGAGCTTCTTCCAATCGAATAGTTTTTTGCAAATCTAGACAGCATCGATTGTTCTATTTTTTCCGCTTCCAACTCCAGTGCAGCTACTTTTCCTCTTAAATCAATGATATTTTGAGCAGGTTCATGTTTGGTCGATAGAAGCTGTTTTATTTTTCTCCTCACGTCACGCAGACCCTTTACCACATCGTTTTGCCAAGATGGGAAGTTTATTAAAAGGTCATTAATTTCATCGTTGGACATTTGTCCGCGCCAGCAACAATACATTAGGATGTTTATGTCAGCACCAATGGAGTCTTGAAGTTTAAGGCAAGCCTCTTCTACTCCAGGACGTTTATAAACTTTTAGAGAAAAGCTCCAAAGTGATTCAATCATACTTAATACAAGTACAGCTAGTTGAAAGGGCGGTCGAAGATAATTGAGCTGCCTTGCGTTGACCTATACTATAGCACATTATGCCGCTCCATAATTAATAATTAGTATTAGAGGCTATACATATGGCAGAAATGACTGTTGAGGAATTAATATTTTTGGTTGAGGAATCTTATTTTAGTAACGTGGATAATAAAAATTTGGATGCTACACTAGCTTGTTTTGCCTCGGATGCAGAACTAACAATTCAGACTGCGCACACTACGCATAAAGGACAGGCGGAAATTCGTCGTATGTTTCATGATTTTATGACTGATACACCTTCAATTTATCATGGTGAGTTTACACATGTAGTTGACGTAACGAATCAATGTATTGCATCGCAATTTCTGGCTCGAAATGAATATTCAGATGGAAGCACGGTTGCTATGCGGAATTGTAATTTCTTCGTAGTAGAGGATGATCGGTTTAAAAAAGTCAATGTATATATGAGTGGAGAGAATCCCTTAGTCTGAGTAATTTCGTGTAATTTTTTTCATAAGAAAATTAGAGTTGCAGTAGATGTAATTAAAAACGGAAGAACTATGAACCTTCTGATTAAGAATGCCAATATTTGGAACGGGATCAGTCTTGGGATTAAAAAGTGTGATCTCAAGATAAGGGACGGGGTGTTTGTCGACAGTTCTGAAGAATGGAATCGGAATAATTTTAAAACTTTAAATGCTGACGGTAGGCTATGTGTGCCTGGTTTTATTGAACCCCATATTCATCTTGATAAGGCTCTAATTGGCCGCGAGGTCCGTTCAAACCAATCTGGAACGCTGGACGAGGCAATCGAGATTATTTGGGAAAAAAAACAAAACTATAAAATAGAGGAAATTGCTAATAGAGCGGGACAAGTTATCCGTTCTGCAGTGGCTAATGGTGTAACTCGGATAAGAAGTCATGTGGATGTCGATAATATTGGTGGATTGCGCCCCCTAAAAGGAGTAGTGGAAGCGAGGACTTCGTTTGCAGATATTGCAGATGTTCAGATAGTTGCTTTCCCGCAAGAGGGCATTATCCAGAATCAAGGAACAGAAAAACTGATGTGGGAGGCTATGGAGAATGGTGCTGATGTGGTTGGTGGCATGCCCTTCAATGAAAAGAACTCAGGAGATAGTAAAAAGCACATATCCATAGCTTTTGACATAGCTAAAGCGTTCGATGCGGATATTGATATGCACATTGATGAAACAGACAGCATTGACGCGAAGACTTTAGAAATGTTAGCCGAGCAGACTATAGACAATAATTGGCATGGCAGAGTAACAGCGGGGCACACTTGTGCATTAGCGGGATATACTGAGGCCTACGCACGCAATGTGATATCTCTTGTTAAACAAGCAAACATCAACATGATAACAAATCCAGCAACAAACCTTATGTTACAGGGTCGACTGGATGCGCAACCAAAGCGTCGGGGTATAACAAGAGTTAAGGATCTGCTAAGCGCCGGTGTGAATGTTTCTTTTGGTCAAGATTGTGTAGATGATACTTTTTATCCATTTGGCCGGGTGGACCCACTGGAGGTTGCGCTAATAACAGCCCATGCAGCTCATATGAGTCTACCAAACGAAATTCAACAGGTATTTGACATGCAGACTTATTCTGCAGCCCGGTTGATGGGAAGTAATGATTATGGCATTTCACCGGGGTGCCTTGGTGATTTGGTCATTCTAGATGCAAGTGATCCGGCGGACGCAATAAGAAGCCATGCACTGAGAAATACTGTTATTAAGCGGGGAAAAGTAATTTTAGAGAACGAAGCTTTTTCCAAATGGCATTGGACACATAGATAAATAGGAAAACAGGGGTAAGAGATGGCAATCGATGTTGCGAAAGTGGAAATTCGAAGCGTGTCGGATGCCAGTGGTCTGGAGAACCTTGTAGGTTCCGGACGCATGGCTGCCGATAATATTATTGCAGTGATTGGTAAGACAGAGGGCAATGGAGGGGTCAACGATTTTACCAGAATTTTATCAGACCAAGCTTTTAGAGCAGTGTTAGAAAAATATGGAACCAGGAATGAAGTAGCTATAAATGAAGTGCCTATGGTCTGGTCAGGAGGTTGTGATGGAGTTATCACTCCGCATGCAACCATATTCTCAAGAACTACCTTGGAAGATCCGAATGGTCCGGAACGGTTAGTTATGGGAACTGCTATGAGTGAGGTAATTCTGCCGGAAGATATTGGCCGGCTAGCAATGGTAGAGAAAGTAGCTGATGGCGTAAGGGGCGCCATGACAGAGGCCGGTATCACTGATGTTTCGGACGTGCACTATGTTCAAACCAAAACGCCGCTATTGACAGTCGATAGCATTAGTGAGGCACATGGGCGAGGTAGTACAGTCGCATGTGAAGTTCATAATTCAATGGGTGTGTCAAATGGTACTACTGGTCTTGGAATAGCGGTAGCTCTTGACGAAACCCCCATGCCGACTGAGACCGATATATGTCATAATTTAAACCTTTATTCTTCTGTTGCATCGTGTTCTTCCGGTGTGGAACTGGACAGGGCGCAAATTGTTCTTTTTGGCAATCGTAAGGGGGCAGGCGGGCAGTTCCGTATTGGACATAGCGTTATGCATGATGCTTTAGATATAGATGGTATATATAATGCCATAGCAAATGCCGGAATGAGCCTGCCTGAACGTCCTAAAGCCAGTGATTTAGGCGATAGCTAAGTTAATTGTTTTATTAAATGTGAAGCTGCGCCGAATGCTAAGTTACGGAAAAGGCGACAGATTATGCTTGATGATTCTGATGTTCATCACCACCGTCATTCTAAAGGCGCAGTAGGTGGCGTCGCGGGCGCTGCAATAGGCGACCCAGCAGTATTTGTTTCGGTTGATGCTATGCATCAAGGGCCACCAGGCGGCGGACCTGTTATTGCAATTGTAGACATGGGTTCTAGTGACAACTGAAATTACGCACTTTAGTGCTACTAAAATTAAGCAGCTAATGTGCAGGCGGGAAATTAGCACATTAGAGGTGGTGGACGCACATTTAGACGTCATTGAGCGTTTAAACCCGACATTGAATGCCATAGTTACTTTAGTTGCAGATCAGGCGAGAAAATCAGCTGAAGAAGCGCAAAAATTAATTAATGATGACCCAAATGAATTACCGGGTCTTCTGGGTTTGCCAATTGTAATTAAAGATATAGTTGAAACTGCTGGGATAAGGACGACCTGGGCATCTACACTCTATTCTGATTTTGTACCGGATGAAGATGCGGAAGTCGTAACCAAACTGCGTACGGCTGGTGCTATAGTTATAGGAAAAAGCAATACGCCAGAATTCGCTGCAGGAGCCAATACAGACAATGAATTATTTGGGTCGACAGGTAATCCTTGGAACCCTGCACTCAGTCCCTCAGGCTCATCAGGCGGCTCTGCAGCCGCAGTAGCATCTGGAATGGCTCCATTGGCCCAAGGCACAGATTTTGGGTGTTCGCTAAGGATGCCTGCAGCATTTTGTGGTATCGTTGGTCTTCGGACCACTCCTGGTTTAATTTCAAATTACCCATTGGCTTTGCCTTGGGATCCGGGCCAAGTTTTAGGGCCGATGACTCGGACATCTGAGGATGCCGCTATGTTGTTAGATGCGATGACCGGTTTTAGTAGAAAAATACCTAATTCAGTGCATGCTCCTTGGGAGAGCGCTTTTAACATTGTACTAAATCAAAAAAATATAAAAGATCTGCGCTTCGCTTATGTCGCTGATATAGCGGGACTTGGTATAGATGTAGAATTAGAAAAGATTTGCCGCGAAGCAGCATATAGCCTATCTGAGTACGGAGCTGAGATCCAGGAAGTAGAGTTTGATCTTTCAGACGCCCGTGATGCTTACCTTACTTTGCGCGGAGCATGGATGGTAGGGATGCAGTATGAAAGATTAGATAAGCTGCATGCCCTGGGTTCAAATTTAAGAGGCAATATTGAAAGTGGCTTACAAGTTTCTACTCGTAAGTTAGCAAAAGCTGAGAATATGAGGGCTCGTGTATGGAAACGTTATTATGAACTTTTTCAGAAATTTGATGCTTTACTAGTGCCTATGTCCCCAGTCGCACCATTTCCAGTAGCGGATAATTTTCCAAAGACAATAAACGGAAAAAAAATGGAAAATTATGTTGATTGGATAGCGGGAGCATTTCTAGTTACCATGGCAGGCATACCGGCGGCTTCAATTCCTGTAGGACTGTCTTCTTCCTGTTTACCCGTTGGTTTGCAGGTTGTAGCTCCAAGGTTTGGCGAGCCATTGATTTTATCAATTGGAAAATTTTTACAAAAAAGCCATCCAATGCCGTGGCCAGCATGGGCAGCCGCACATTAATTTTGATAACGGAGAGATTATAATATGCTGGGTTTTATTGGTTTGGGTGCAATGGGTGAACCAATGTGCAAAAATTTGGCTCTTAATGGGAAAGAAAAAGTTATTGCTTATGACCTGAGATCAGCACCTCTTACGAGACTCAAAAAAGACGGTGTTAGGAAGGCAAAGAGTTTTGCTGAACTAACTTCGAAGGCAGATATAATATTTCTTTCTTTGCCTTCAGGAGCACAAGTCAATGATGTATGTTTAGGTCGAACAGGTCTGATTAATAGTTTAGGGTCTAAACAGTGTGTTGTAGATTGCAGTACCTCTCCGCCAGAGTTAGCGCGTAAAATTCAAAAAAGGTTTATGAAAAAGCAAATCAATTTTGCGGATGCACCGGTTTCACGCACGAGGAGTGCAGCTATTAAGGGGACATTAAGCATAACTGTAGGAGCACAAGAAAAGATATTTGCAAAAATTAAACCTTTTCTTTCCTGTATGGCGACTGACATTACTCATTGCGGTGAAGTGGGTGCAGGGCAAACGGTAAAAATTTTAAATAACATGCTCCTATTCCAAAATTGTCTCGCAATTGCCCAGGCTCTAGCTGTGGCTCGGAAGTCTGGACTTGACGAGAAAACATTTTTGGACGCTATAGCAAAGGGTTCTGGGGATAGTTTTGCGTTACGGAACCATGCCATGAAATCTATGCTGCATCATAAATACCCGAAGGGTATTTTTTCCGTTAATTATGCTCTTAAAGATTTAAAATATGCGATGGAACTAGCCGCCTTGCATGACATCGATTTAACCTCGCTTGAAATAATACATAAATTGTTTGATAAAACTATAGATAGCGGTTTAGGTGAGCATTATCACCCAATTATTAGAGAGACTATTGAATCTTAGCAGTCATCCATTATCCGGAGGATTTCATCTCGATCAAAACTTTGTAATTGTTTGCCATTGCTAAGGTGGACGCCACTACCCCGCTTTGAATGGCCTATTATAGAGACTTCAAAACCATCTTTTTTCAATGTATTGCACGCTTTTGAAGCTAGTTCTGGTGGGAAGGCAGCCAGCAGAGCTCCGGAGGCAAGAGAGCCCCACGGATCAGCTCCCAAACTCCTACAGAGTGAAATACCAGGTTCGAACCAGAGTATATTTTCGGCATCAATATGAACTGCCAATTGTGATGCTGATGCCATTTCGTAAAGGCCTCCTGAAAGACCGCCTTCTGTAGGGTCATGCATTGCATGGGCTCCCAAATTGGCTGCATTTTTAGCAGGCTCAATTACAGAAATACCCGGGTTATTTAAGGCTCCTTGAGCAGATGACCAAGTGGAAGATGAAACCAAATTTTGGCAGTTAGGCAATTCATTTGCTATTACCGCTGCAGCCTCAACAGCTGCGGGTCCAATTTGTAATATGGCGTCGCCTTCAAGCATGTCACCAGTTCGGATATAGGTTCCATCGGAAGCGTATCCTAGCATGTGACCACTTACGACTATTTGTGTCACGTTTGAGGTAATTTCACTATGCCCTCCCACTAGAAGAATATCATGTTGGTTGAGCATTTCCTGCATGTCTTTGTACAGTGTTCGTACATCATTTTCGGTAGTTCCTTCTGGCAAAAGTATTGTCGCCAGAAACCAACGAGGGCGAACTCCAGTAACTGCTATATCATTTGCATTTACTATTACAGCGTGTGCTCCTACATTTGACCCTGTCATGGTGACGGGATCACTTGCTACTACTAATGCACCGTTAGCAAGAGCTATTACACCTGCATCTTCTCCAATACGAGGGGGCAGCAGGATGCCTGGTGGAATTGGGCCATCCATGTTAAGTATTTCATGCAATAATGAACTTGGTAGTTTACCGCAGGCCAAACTAGAGGAATTCATAAAAGCATCTCCGATATTATTTTGTTTTTGCTTTATTCCTGTAGAACCTAACTTTCAATGCACTTAAGCAAGTATATACTAATGTTTACTGAAAAATTATGCACCGGATTAAGGATGATTAGTATTTGGCAAACCAACTAAGACAAATATCTGTGACAAATTCTATAAATCAAACTCATCGCAAATGTTTCACAAAACCAAGTATTCTATCGCGGCATGAAACTAATCGTATGCGCGAACTAATTGTCCTTATAATTAGGGGCGACGCTTAGAAAATTTATCGTAGTACCCCATAATCATTCGAATAACCCCCGCAATAATTATCATGGTGACAAAGTATATAAATAATACACCAAATGCCCCCATCACATCTAGATCAGGCAATAAACGTACCATAAAAATGGAGGTTATACAGGATATTGCAAATGCCAGACACAAAGTCCAGCCATCTCGAGTTTTCAAAAAGCCAGCCACTTTGTCAAATTTTGTAATTTGGTCGTTAGTATTTGTATCTGTCATAGTACGCTACTTCCAATTTCCATAGTGCGGATCCGTCAAGTCTATAGTAATCGGTAATTTCAATCTACCAAATATTACAAGGATTATATTAATTAGGACAAACTTTCGCAAATATCAAAGCACTTTAAATCATAAATTATATTTGCACACTCGAATTTGATATTAATCACTTAGTAAAATGGATATTTTGATTCAAACTATAGTGCTAGTATAGGAAGAAGTCATTTAACTGCAAATTAGTGAAATCATATTGCGTATTTTAGTTTTACAGCATTCCCCCATTGATCATTTGGGTATAATGGATCAATTCTTCAAAGAAGATTGCCTCACTTGTGATATTGTTAATTTGCATGCAGATGCAACGATACCAGATATTAACCGATATTCGGCGCTGATCGTTATGGGCGGGCCTCAGCAGACGGACGAAGAGGATGCTTATCCATGGTTAATTGATGAAAAGAAATTTATTAGTCAGGCAATCGAGAAAGATAGATTGCCAGTGCTTGGAGTGTGTCTTGGAGCTCAACTTATTGCAGAGGTTGGGGGGGGGCTGGTAGGCCCCATGAGTTCTCCTGAAATCGGTTTATTGGATGTTGAGAAATTGCCAGAAGCATATGATGACCATTTATTGGATGGTTTTCCTTTATCTTCAAAAACTCTTCAATGGCACTTGAGTGAGATTGTTGAATTACCACCGCAAGCAATTCACCTAATGAGCTCCCCCGCATGCGCATTTCAGGCATTTCGTCTGGGAAAAGCTATTTATGGGCTACAGTTCCACATGGAAATTGATGGAGAAATGATAAGAGGCACAGACGCCTTTCCTGAATATGTTCTGGCGTTAGAGGCGCAGAATGGGCAAGGGGCATTAGAAAGACTTGCTCAGGATGTGGAACAATATGGTGCTGAATTAAGGGAATCAGCCAAATTAATATATAGAAATTTTGTCAACATGGCCTACGAGAACAAACTATTGAGGGGGGTAAAAAAATAATGACTTTGTCTGCTGTTTCTTCTACCGAAGCCTGTTTGGAAAACATCAAGTTATATAATGATACAATAAATGCCGTGGTCACTTATGACCCTGACGCTGCAATTGAAAGCGCGAAAATGGCAGATAAGGCATTAGAAGAAGGCCATTGGTTAGGCATTTTGCATGGTATGCCTATAACTTTAAAAGATAATATTGATACGGCTGGAATGAAAACTACAAGTGGGGCAATATTTCTTTCTGATCATGTTCCCAACAAAGATGCCGAAGTTGTTAGTCGTCTTCGAGATGCTGGGGCTATAATTATTGGTAAAGCTAACATGCAGGAATTGGCTTTTGGGGTGGTAACTACAAACCCTTTATTTGGGCAGTGTCGGAACCCTTGGAATCCAGAGTGCATACCTGGTGGTACGAGTGGAGGTTCGGGCGCAAGTGTTGCAGCGGAAATGTGCCAGGGGTCACTTGGTACAGATACAGGAGGATCCGTGCGCATACCTGCATCCATGACTGGAGTTGTAGGCCTGCGCCCGACACATGGAAGAATATCTCTTCGCGGAGTAATGCCTGCGAGTTTATCTAATGATACAGTCGGCCCAATGGCGCGGACAGTAACTGACGTTGCACGCCTTTTTGCAGTACTAGAGGGGTATGATCCAAGCGATCCTGTGTGTAAAAATCAGCCATCAGAAAATTTCCTCCCCACCTTGGGAAATGGCATTAGAGGGGTCAAAATTGGAATAGCCCGCGACTTTCATTTTAAGCGGCTTGCCTCTGATGTGGAACAGTGTGTTTTAGATAGTGTGAAAATATTCGAGAGCCTTGGTGCAATAGTGAAGGATATTGATTTGCCAAACGCAGAATTAGCTCAAGATTGGAATATTGTGCAGATCTATGGAGATTTATGTGCGCATTTTAAAGAACGCTTGGAAAAAGCTCCTGATAGTATTAGTCCGAGGGTTCGCGCTCGTATGATGTTAGGAAAGAAATTTTCGGCCGTCGATTATGCAGAATCTATGCGCGGTAAAGAATTATGGCGACAATCTTTGAAGTCAGTATTTTTAGATAAGGTTGATTTGATCCTAGCTCCAACAGTGCCATTCACGCCTCCGGAAATATCTGGTGAAGAGGATCTTCATGAGGCAACAAAAGACGCTGCAAGATTTACCTACGGGAGTGCGCTATCGGGTCACCCAGGATTATCATTGCCCTGTGGCTTTAATAATAATGGTCTACCTATTGGTTTAATGTTGGAAGCTTCTTGGTGGAATGAACCTTTACTATTTCGAGCAGGATATGCTTATCAGGAAATAACCGATTGGCACTTGCGGCGCCCCAATATGCTTAGTAAATGAACTGACATCTGTTCTGCTGTTATCATTAAGCGGTAATATTGTGGATATTATGGAAATACGCGTCACCAAAACGGTTCGAAGCACTTCATGATTAGGTTGGAGTAGATTTATGGCTAGGATTCTTAACGTTGGCATTGCCCAAATGGGGCCAGTTAGCCGAAATGAGACAAGGGGTCAGGTGGTTAAGAGATTAATTGAAATGATGCGAATGGCCGGCGAAAAGAATGCTGATCTTGTGGTTTTTCCGGAGTTGGCTTTAACCACGTTTTTTCCGCGATGGGCAATGGACAATCAGGAGGAGATTGACAGTTTTTTTGAGATAGAGATGCCGTCTAGAGAAACGCAAGCATTGTTCGAAGTGGGGCAAAGACTAGGTATTGGTTTTCATTTGGGTTTCGCAGAGAAGGTAGATAGCTCCAGTGGTAAACCAAAATATTTTAATACTGCCATTTTTGTTGACCCATCAGGCGCAATTAAAGGCAAGTATAGAAAGGTACACTTGCCTGGGTATGCAGATATCCAACCCAGCCAAAAGCACCAACATCTTGAGAAACGTTATTTTAGTGTTGGAGACTTGGGGTTTCCAGCATTTCGTACAATGAATAGTGTTATGGGAATTTGTATTTGCAACGATCGGCGGTGGCCTGAAACGTATCGTGTTCTGGGTTTGCAGGGGGTCGAAGTCAT
>CAYRUX010000042.1:0-3518 GCA_964427515.1 uncultured Rhizobiaceae bacterium | reverse complement strand
GCCCTTGCCTGCCCTGAAAAGGTTGAATCTCTTACTCTTATCGGAAGTGCCGGACTTGGGGAGGAAATTGATGGTGACTATCTCAATGGATTCATAACAGCTGAAAGACGTAAGGACTTAAAACCTCATGTCGAAAAACTTTTTAGCGACCCCGCGTTGGTAACAAGGCAATTAATCAATGATCTTTTAGCCTTCAAACGAATAGACGGTGTTCAGCACGCTTTGGAGAAAGTTTTGGCTTCCTTAGCTCCTAACGGGAAACAGTCAAATATTTTACGCGATAAACTAAAAGACGTTTCATGTCCTATCCTCGTTATTTGGGGGGCTAATGATCGAATCATACCGGCATCTCATGCTAGAGACTTAGCTGATAACGTAAAAGTTGAAATCATAGAAGGCCAAGGTCATATGGTTCAAATGGAGGCAGCCACTAAGATTAACCAATTGATTGATGACGCGACCACATAGTTAACCGGACACTCTCGCAGATGTTTATCGTATAGAGATCTGGCAAAGTATTGGAGCAAAATATGGCCGAAGAAGGCGGTCAAATATTTTACAGTTTAAATTCAGCGATAAGTTGTGGAGACCTAGATATTCGCGTTTCTTCAGATGGTACTTTGTACCATGAAGGAGGTCCAATTGGGAGAAAAGCGATGGTCAAACTTTTTGCTAACGTACTGCAGCGAGAAACAGATGGTGACTACTGGTTAGTTACCCCAATTGAGCGTGCAAGAATACAAGTTGATGATGCTCCTTTTGTGGCGGTTGGACTCACGATTTCCGGCAAAGGAATGGAACAATGCCTTACTTTTAAAACCAATATTGACGAGGAAATCATGGCTGATAAACAGCATTCTCTCGAATTTAGGCCTAGACCTAGCGGAGAGCTTGCTCCTTACCTAAACTTAGACAGGGGTCTTACCGCTTTGGTTTCCCGGTCAGTTTATTATGATTTAGTCACTCTTGCAGTTGAAGAAAAAAAAGAATTAGGTGTGTGGAGTAGTGGCTGTTTTTTTTCGTTTGGCGAACGAACCAACATGCAGATTTATGACTAATGAATCAAATGATCCGAACACAATTATCTTCAAATATTTCTCGTGATGCAAAGGAAGACTGGAATAAAGTTATCCAACAGGCTAACGACGATGTAAATGTAATAGATCAAGTGAATTTCACTAAACGCAATAAAGCAGTCACTTCTACAAGATTAAATGTAAAAATTACACCTGCCGCTGTTTTAGTACCAATTATCCAACGTGAAGAAATACTAACTGTATTGCTTACAAAACGCTCAGAAAATCTCACTAACCACCGAGGACAAATTTGTTTTCCTGGTGGTAAAATTGAAAATGGTGATATTAACCCCGCAGTGACAGCATTGAGGGAATCTAACGAGGAAATTGGACTTCACCCAAAGAATGTCGAAGTAATTGGTCGATTAGAGGATTACTTGGTGGGTACGGGATATCGTATTACCCCTGTTGTAGGATTTGTTAATGAAGGGCAAAAATTTCTGTTAAATCGGGAAGAGGTTGATGAAATCTTTGAGGTACCACTATCTTTTATAATGAATAAATCACTTTATCAGCAAGAACATATGAAAATTAACGGTATAGACCGGATGTTTTATGTCCTGTGCTACGAAAGGTATCGTATTTGGGGAGCGACGGCGGCAATCCTCAAAGATTTACGCGATACAATTGGCAGTTAGATGTTGCGAACAACGCTTTTTCATATAGCTCTTCTTTTAGCACCAGCGATTCTATACTTCGTATACCTTGTTATATCGCGAAAAGTTCGCTTGGGCAGAAGCGAAACCGCAAAAACTTTAAGAAAGTTACCGTGGCCTTGGTTGCTTTTTATAGGTATAGGTTTAATGGCAATAAGCTTGGTCTTTTTAAGTATAAATACTGGGGAAGATACTGATGGGACTTACATTCCACCACGCTTAGAAGACGGAAAAATTGTACCTGCCACCGTAGACTAATTAAGTCAGGTGATAGCGGAGTTTCAAAAAAATGCATTCTGTCAATAAATTGAATACTACCGATATAAATTGGGTTTCAAACAAGAGAACTCAAGCCGTTATCAATGCTCTACGCGCGAATGGACAGGAAATTCGGTTTGTTGGCGGTTGTGTAAGAGATACAATTCTTAAACGAGAAGTCACCGATATAGATATAGCGACACCTGATGTTCCTGATAAAGTGATAAGTCTTTTAAAACAGGCAAATATAAAATTTATTCCAACTGGCTATGATCATGGCACCATAACCGCCATACCTATAATAAATGACGAACTGAATGATTTAAGATTCGAAATCACCACACTTCGGTGTGACGTGATCAGCTACGGGCGTCACGCGGAGGTAGAGTATACAGATGACTGGGAAGAGGATTCAAAACGACGAGACTTCACTATAAATGCCTTAAGCCTCAGTCCAGAAGGCTATTTATACGACCCACATAACGGGATTTTAGATCTTACTGCAGGTAACGTAAAATTTGTAGGAAAAGCTAGTCAACGAATTCAGGAAGATTATTTACGTTTACTGCGTTTTTTTCGTTTTCATGCTTACTTTGGAAGAGGCGAACCTAACATTGAAGCGATAGATGCCTGCCGATTCTCGGCTCAGCACCTCGATACACTTTCTCCTGAACGTATTCGTGATGAGTTCATCAAATTGATTGAAGCTCCAAATCCAATTCCAACCATCGAGATAATGGCTAACTCAAACATTCTTTCACAAATAATTCCTGAAGTTAAGGACACCAAACTTTTGCAGAAACTATTTACTTTTAATCATAGCAATACAAATGACTGGCTATTAAGGCTTGCCTCACTAATTTTTGAACCGCATCTCAATATAAGTGCAATAAAAATTTCAGATCGCTGGCGATTTTCATCTAAAGACAGCAAAAGACTCACAAACCTCCTTACCACGAACTATACTTCAGAAAGAGTTTTAGATGATTCATCCATCTACCAATTCCTTTATTCTAATGAAAAACGTTACGTTATTGATAGACTAATTTTGGCCTCGGCAATTAATGAGAAGAAGGACAAAAATTATTACAAGCTGATAAATTTGGCTGAAAACTGGGTTAAGCCAGTATTTCCAATAACAGGATACGACGTCAAGAAATTGGGACTACAAAAGGGCCCTGATATTGGTAACTTACTCAAAGCAATTGAAGGCTGGTGGATCGACCAATACTTTGCCCCTGATCGTGCTAAGTGTCTGAAACAGCTAGAAATTGTGGCCAAAAAAGAATTTTTAAACGAGCTTTGACACGTCTACCCATAAATGCTTTTTTAAAGATATTTACTTATAATATTACTGCCACTTTGCTGATGGAGGCATGGACATAAGGATTGCCTCTATATTTCCACCTGTCTGCAGTCCAAATTGGGTGCCTCGAGCGTGCATTAGGCTATATTCAACATAACGCCCGCTTTTATTTATTTGTTGTTCACGCTCCTGTCGGCTCCAAGTTTTTTCCTTATGATTCTT
>CAYRUX010000041.1:0-3559 GCA_964427515.1 uncultured Rhizobiaceae bacterium | reverse complement strand
GTGTTTCTTCTTTTTATCACAGTCGGGAAAGTCTCAAATGCGACAGCTCCAATCCTCAGCGACCTTCATCAGGTATATTCCAACCCACTACCGCACGTGCTCATATTGACTGCTATTGTGGTCTCAGTTTCCACTCTCGCTGTAGGGCTGGCGCTTACAATAGTAATAAAAAAGGAATTTGGATCGGTAGAAGAGGATGAACTTGAAGCCTTACAGGACTCCCAAACCAAAGAGGCTAAACTGGCCCTGGAGTCTGACCGGGAATGATTACAAACCATCTTTCAATCTTATTAGTTGTTCTGCCACTGCTAGCAGCACCAGTATGTGTATTGCTGAAACATCACACTATTGCATGGGCTTTTTCCACTTTAATTTCCTGGTCGCTGTTCGCAATTTCTATTTTATTATTAATCCACGTATTAGAATTTGGCTCTATTTCATATCACCTCGGTGGATGGGCGCCACCATTTGGGATTGAGTATAGATTAGATACCTTAAATGCTTTTTTGTTACTAATTGTTACGGCTATCACCGCAATTATTACGCCGTACGCTCTCAAAAGTGTTGCTGCAGAAATCTCTGCAAAGCGCCACAACTTATTTTATGCTGTTTATCTTTTATCCATTACGGGTTTTCTTGGAATTATCTCCACCGGAGACGTGTTTAATATTTACGTATTTATGGAGATTTCCTCACTTGCCAGTTATGTGTTGATTTCTCTCGGCTCTTCTCGCGACGCCACCGTCTCAGCTTTCCGGTACCTTATTATTGGCACAATTGGAGCAACTTTCCTGCTAATTGGTATCGGCCTTTTGTACATGATGACCGGGACACTCAACATAACCGACCTCTCGGAACGAATATTATTATCTCCTGATATGCGTCCTATTTTCGCAGCTTTTGCATTTATTACAGTCGGCATATTTATAAAACTTGCACTATTTCCACTCCATATATGGCTCCCCAATGCGTACACATATGCTCCGTCTATAATTTCAGCGTACTTGGCAGCAATAGCAACAAAAGTTGCAGCATACTTACTATTGCGATTTGTTTTCACTCTATTTGGAAAAGATTTTGCGTTTAATGAAATCCCACTTATGGAAATTCTTTTATCACTTTCCTTATTAGCAATAATTATAGGTTCAAGCGTCGCAGCATTTCAAAACGACTTAAAACGGTTATTTGCATATTCAAGTATCGGTCAGATTGGTTATTTATGCGTTGGTATTAGTTTTGCATCTGTAACTGGACTTACCGGTGCCATAGTCCATATGTTTAACCACGCTGTCATGAAGGGCGGTATCTTTCTAGCAATCGGTTATCTGGTCTATTCTACTGGGTCATCTGACCTACGTACATTAAATGGAATAGGCCGTAAAATGCCATATACAACAGCCGCACTGGTTATCGGAGGTCTGGGCTTGATTGGTATTCCTGGTACGTCCGGGTTTGTTAGCAAATGGTATTTGGTTCAGGCAGCTCTTGAAGCTGATTTATGGCCCGTCGCCATAATTATTCTATTGGCCTCTTTGCTTGCGCTAATTTATGTTGGGCGAGTAATTGAAGCTGCATACTTCCAGCCTGTCCCAGAAGAAGATTTGTTTCAACCTAATGCACAATGGCAGATGATTGTTCCTATCTGGCTGTTAATTTCTGCATCAATCTACTTTGGCATCCATACGGATATAACGATCCCTATAGCTGAGAATGCGGCGCAACTCCTGGTTGGATTAGAGCCGTGAATACCAGTTCGCTAATACTGGCTTCACTAGCACTGCCAATTGCAGGAGCCATTATCCTATACGCACTTGGACGTTTTCCCACACTGCGCAATTCTATTCCCCTCATAACCTCCTGCTCTCTATTCGCTCTTGTAAGTATCCTTACCATTGAAGTCATGGACGGGAATGTCCCAGAAATTAGCTTGTTTAATTTTGCCCCGGGTCTCCCATTTGCCTTCAAGATAGAACCTCTTGGCGCTTTATTTGCGCTACTCTCATCATTCTTATGGATAGTCACTACGGTCTATTCAATTGGTTACTTAAGTGCAAATCATGAAAAGAATCGCGTTCGCTACCATACCTTTTTCTGCCTTTCCCTGACTTCCAGTATTGGGATAGCCTTTGCCGGCAACATGCTGACATTGTTCTTTTTTTATGAAGTACTAACTCTCTGCACTTACCCCCTTGTTACCCATAGCGGAACAGACGCAGCACGCCGCGGGGGGCGGAGATATCTCATAGTTTTATTGTCCACATCTATAGCCCTTTTACTTCTGGCTATTCTTTGGACGTGGGTGGCGACTGGAACACTGACATTTAAAAACGGAGGAATATTGTCAGAGCATGTAAGTAGTTCTGCTATCGCAATTCTTTTCGTCCTTTACATATTTGGTATTGGGAAAGCTGCTTTAATACCTTTTCATGGTTGGCTGCCGGCAGCTATGGTAGCTCCAGCTCCTGTCAGTGCCCTTCTGCATGCCGTAGCCGGAGTTAAAGGAGGGGTTTTTACGGTCTTTAAGGTCATAATATATATTTTTGGCCTAGATGTTTTACGTGATCAGGCAAGCAGTGATTGGCTGTTGTACGTAGCAGGAGCAACTATCTTAATTGCTTCGCTCTTGGCTCTGCGACAAATGGATTTAAAACGCCGCCTTGCATACTCTACCGTTAGCCAGCTCTCCTATATCATTATTGGCGCCACTATGGCTAATTCTTATGCCCTCATGGGAAGCACTCTCCACATTGCAATGCATGGTTTTGCAAAAATTACACTTTTCTTCTGCGCTGGAGCTATATTTACCGTAACAAAAAAAACGCGCATCGACGAGTTGGACGGAATTGGGAAACAAATGCCTTTCACTATGGGTGCCTTTGCTGTCGGATCCTTCGCTCTCATTGGCCTACCCCCTTTTGCTGGAGCATGGAGTAAATATTATTTAGTTCTCGGTACACTGCAGGAAAACTCTTACCCACTATTAGCCCTTCTACTAGTCAGCTCACTGCTGAATGCCTTTTATTTTCTCCCAATTGTCGTAAGGGCATTTTTCCCCTTAAAGGATAAAAATGGAACTAGCGCTAATAAAATTTCTGAGGCCCCAATCCTTATGCTTGTTGCAATTATGATTACAACACTTGGTTGTTTTGTACTTTTTGCGTACCAAGACTTTTTGTTCAACTTGCTGTACCCGCTTATAGAAAATTGAGGACATAGAAGTGAATAAAAATTCCTGGCTAGATAAACGTAAAAATATAATACTCTTGGTAAGAATTCTTCTTGCCGCCAGTTTCATTTTGTTGTGCCTAGACTTCTTTTTTGAAAGACATTCGTACTTCAATTGGGAGGGTTTGTTTGGTTTTTATGGTTTTTATGGCTTCATAGCCTGTGTTGGTTTGGTACTTGCTGCAAAAATATTGCGCAATTTAATTATGAGACCTGAAAATCTTTATGACCGGTAATGTACCCCCCGCACTGATATTTTTTGTTTGTGCATTAATCTTAACGGCGGCGCCTCGCTATCTGATATCAACTATAGCGTTAATTATACCAATTATTG
>CAYRUX010000040.1:0-3453 GCA_964427515.1 uncultured Rhizobiaceae bacterium | reverse complement strand
GGCCCTCTTGCTCTTAGTGGATCAGCTCACGTATCTGGTTTAGTATGTTCTATGCCACCAGCAGAATTCGTAGCCGCCGCTCAAATTGCATTAGGAGCAGCTATTGGAGCACGTTTTGTTGGTATAGGTTTTGGTGACATTTGGAGAATTATCATCATTTCAATTGGTGCTGCCCTAATTATGGTATTTGTTGCAGTAGTGTTTGCTATTATCTTAAGTTTGGTATCTGAAACGCCAACAACTGAATTATTTCTTGCATTAGCTCCAGGGGGGCTAGCGGAAATGAGTATAATTGCACTATCATTTGGTACCGCCGCAGCGTTCGTTTCAACTCACCACATAGTGCGTATAATTATTCTGGTAATTATAGCACCGACTATTTTTCACATTATCCAAAAAAAGCCCCCGCATCGAACATAGGCTATTTCTATAAATTGTTTAAGGTCAAAAACTTACCTTGAATATTGAGCGTCTTTTTGAAATTTTCTTCGAAATTCACCCTTAAATGATCTATAGGAACTTATAAGAAAATTAAAAATAAGCTCTTTATCACCTTACTATTTCAAAATATCTAGCAACTTTTGGGAAAGTGGAGCATGTGTCCACTTCAAGTCTATACTTTGAAAATAGGATGAAATAGCTTTTCGGGTCTGTATTCCTGCAATCCCATCCACCGGGCCAGGGTCAAACCCTAGACCAATTAATCTAGTTTGAATTATCATAATCTCTTCGACTGTTAATAAACTATAGTGAGAACTTGTAAATTTTTGTACATTTATAGAATTATCTTCAATAACAGGCACCCATACATCGACAAGATTCGAAACAGCTAATCTTTGATCACGTCTTAAAAGCCCAGTGAGTTTTGTCGCTGATTCTAATGCGAGCTCCACAATATCTTTATCATCTCCTGAAGCTGCAAGAAGCATCCAAAATAGTGCTGACTCTGTATTTTTATTAACACCTCTACCCTGCTGAAATGCTATGGCAAGATTAAATTGAGCTGAGGCAAAACCCTGGTATGCAGATCGCTTATACCATTTTACTGCCAGTGCACTATTTGTAAATGGGCTGTCAAATCTGTCATAAACAAGAGCAATATTGAATTGTGCCAGCGGGTCACCACTTTCAGCTAGCGGAATCCAGTGCTCTACTGCACCCTCAAAATCTTGTTCAGAAAAAGCCTTAGTACCATTATTAAGTTCATCTGCTACTATTATATTGTTAGATACATTTGCACTAAAAGCTGCAAAAAAGACTAAACATGCACATTTTATTTGGCGCAGTATTATAAATTGTACACTCACAAGATTCCTTTCAGAAATTAACCAAGTAACAGGGTAAGGTTAATATCACGTTTAGCAAAGCTTAATTGTGAGCTTGGAAGAATTGATTCAATTATGATACGACAAAAACCAAAAAACTGTCTAAACCTGACTATAATAATTAATTTTTGCCGACCTTATTCCATTGTTTTGGCTTGCTTCTGTCTGACCTACTTCACCTATTCGAAAAACAGCAATTTTGCTTATGCTGATTCAGCTGGAATTACTTCAGCAACTATTGAAATATTAAATAATGTAAGAAATACCCATAGCCTTGATCCGTTGCTAGCAGACTACCAATTAATTATTGCTGCTAAAGCACATGCAAAATTTTTGTCCAAGGAGAAAAGGTTAACTCATATTGGTAAAGGTTCTAAAACACTCGGCCAACGACTCCAAGACGTTAACTTTGACTTCAATCAAGCAGGAGAAAATCTTGCATCAAGCTCCTCGTCCATCCATGACGTCATTTACCAATGGTTAAGCAGTGACAGACACCGGGAGAATATACTTTACTCCAACTATACACATGTTGGTGTAGGTATAGCTCAGTCAGAGAGAACATATTATTGGGTGTTAATTTTTGCTTCTAAGTCTGATAGGTTGTTGAAACTACCGGAATAGTAAATTTCTTACAGGAATTTTTTCTTGAATTTATCTACTAAAACATATGTTAGTTCGGTCTGCCCACATGATTGCCCAAGTACTTGTGCATTAGAAGTCGAACTTTTAGGGCCTAATGAAATTGGTAGGCTTAGAGGTTCGAAACAAAATACATACACTGATGGGGTCATTTGTTCAAAGGTTGCTCGCTATCGTGAACGCGTAACGCATCCGCTAAGACTAGACACTCCGCTTAAACGTTCGGGAGACAAAGGGGACGGAACCTTTATTCCTATCTCCTGGAATGACGCCTTAGATGAGGTTGCAGAAGCATTTATTAAAGCCGAACAGTCCTTTGGAAGTGAGGCAATCTGGCCATACCAGTATGCTGGAACCATGGGACTCGTTCAGCGTTTTAGTCTAAATAGACTTAGAAATGTAAAGCGATATTCCGGCCAGCTCGAAACAATTTGCGGGAGCATAGCCACTGCTGGATATGAAGCCGGCACTGGAGCTTGCATAGGTAGTGATCCAAGAGAAATGGCAGAATCTGATCTAATTATAAGCTGGGGAGGAAACCCGGCCTCTACTCAAGTTAATGTTATGAGCCATATTAGCAAAGCCCGAAAACTTCGTGACGCTAAGTTGGTTGTCATAGATCCTTATGAGACACGTACAGCAAAAACAGCTGATTTGCATTTACCCTTACGACCAGGCACTGACGGAGCGCTCGCTTGTGCCATTATGCATGTTATATTTCGTGAACAGCTTGCCGACTTAGAATATCTAAAACAATACACTGACTTTTCCAAAGAATTAGAACAACACCTAGCAGTTCGTGATGTATCTTGGGCATCTAAAATAACAGGTCTTTCCGAAATTCAGATCACTGAATTTGCTAAATTATACGGCAAGACTAAACGAAGCTTTCTCAGGCTAGGTTATGGTTTTACCCGCTCACGGAATGGAGCCACAAACATGCACGCCGTGTCCTGCCTTCCTGCGGTAACAGGTGCTTGGAAGTATAAGGGTGGTGGAGCCCTGTTTAGTAATTTTGGACTTTATAAGTACGATAAAACCCTATTGCAAGGTCTCGACGCCTTGGATCCTAATATTAGAATATTGGATATGTCTCGGATTGGCCCAATTCTGAATGGTAATAAATCTGACTTGGGTGACGGCCCTCCCATAAAAGCAATGTTGATGCAAAATACCAACCCTGCAGTCGTAGCACCTGAATCGCTGAAAGTTAATGCTGGGCTATGTAAAAATGATTTATTTCTTTGTGTACATGAGCAGTTTATGACTGATACAGCTAAGCTAGCAGATATTGTAATACCGGCGACAACGTTTTTAGAGCATGATGATTTTTACATCGCTGGAGGGCATACTCATGTACAAATTGGAACTAAAATAGTACAGCCTTTTAAAGAATCTCGAGACAATCATTCAGAGATATGTGATCTTGCTAAACTATAAGCTGCTCAACATCGAGCGTATAAAATGAGACAATGACAAATAATTG
>CAYRUX010000039.1:0-5108 GCA_964427515.1 uncultured Rhizobiaceae bacterium | reverse complement strand
CCAGGACAGGCAGTTACTAGCGGAGTAAATGATCGGAGCCCCATAGTTTGGAGAATTTCTTGGGCCACAAGTACTTCTTGTGTACGATCACCATCTGGGGCAGGTGTCAGGGATATACGAATGGTATCACCTATCCCCTGTTGCAGTAGTATGGAAAGAGCTGCAGTAGATGCAACAATGCCTTTTGACCCCATGCCGGCTTCCGTTAACCCTAAATGTAGCGCATAGTCTGAACGCACTGCGAGCGATCCGTATACGGCGATCAGGTCTTGAACCTTGCTGACCTTGCAGGAAATAATTATTCGATTTGCGTTCATGCCAATTTGTTCGGCCATGCTGGCACTCTGCAAGGCGGATTCAACTAATGCATCGCGGGTAACTTCGTCTGCTGCTTTTGGATTTTCTAACTCTCCGTTTTGATCCATCATTGCAGCAAGTAATTCCTGATCTAGGCTGCCCCAGTTAACGCCAATTCGCACTGGGCGATCATATTTGAGTGCGACTTCAATCATAGTTTGAAATTGCCGATCTCGTTTTTCCCGGAATCCTACATTGCCAGGATTAATACGATATTTTTCCAGTGCTTCGGCACACGCTGGATGTTCGATAAGCAGTTTGTGCCCATTATAATGAAAGTCTCCGACCAGAGGTACATTGCAATTCATGGTATCAAGTTGATCGCGTATATGGGGTACTGCGCTTGCGGCTTCAGACGTGTTAACAGTTATACGTACGAGTTCTGACCCTGCTTCAGATAACGCTTTAACTTGTAATGCGGTCTTTTCTATATCTGCGGTGTCAGTATTAGTCATTGATTGGATAAGTATTGGTGCTCCACCACCGATTTGGTGAGGGCCGACACGAACACCTATGCTACGGTTACGCTTATTGTTGAGCATAATTAATTCCAAAACTATTGAGCATAATTACTTGTTAAATATTGTTATTCTGTTCATGCAGAAACCTTAGTTTCTGCCCTTTTTAAGAAATCGATAGTAGAAGCAATTGTTTCATCTGGACATTCTACCAGATCAGCATGTCCAATGTCTTCGTAGACTATAACCTCACAATTAGGGATGTTTTCAGCTACCCATTTGGCTCCCGCACCAGTACTTCCCGTTTCCATAGGCGTTAACATGTCCCTTTTTGCTGTTATTACCAAGGTCGGAGATTTTATGTTTTTGCAATCATCCCTTAAGTCCATACTTTCCATCGCATGGCAAGCTTGTACTACAGTTTCTACAGAATTAAGTCCAACTACATTTCTTACCATTTCTACAAGGTTATCACCATTGGGGCCGTCAAGATATTGTGCTCCCACAGCTTGTGTGACTACGTGGTCAGCAAATTCAGCTGAACAACCCCAGGTTTGAGCCATATGACGCCATGTCTTAAACATGAATTTTCTCATTTTATCACACTTTGCGAACGCGCAGTCACTCACAACTCCGATACATTTCTCCGGATATTTGGCAGCAAACTTTAGAGCTATCATTCCACCCGCGGAAGTACCCATTATATGGGTTTGATGGATACCAAGTTCCTCCAAAAGAGCGGCTAGATCGTCTGCCCAAAGGTCTAAATTATAGGGTTGTAAAGGCCTATCACTTAGCCCGTAACCTCTTTGGTCATAGCTAATAAGTTTAAACTCTCTCGCTAATCCCTCCCATACCAGGCCAAAGTTTTGGCGGCCAAATAAGGAGCCACCGATTAACGCTAGGGGATCCCCATCACCCATAAATTCATAATATATATCGATTCCATTTGCTTCTATTTTGGGCATTTCCCAATCCTTTTTTGTAACTCTACGATTTGAAGTTTTTAAACGTTGCTATAATAGTATCTTATTATTATAGGACACTGTTTTATTCTTCGATGTCGCGAATTATAATAATTCTATTTTAGCATACGCTATTAATGCACATTTATAATAGTTCATTCTTATGGTATTTAATTTTATCAGTACTCAAGAGCAGCTGCAAAGTGCCCTATTAAATCTCGTTAAAGAAGACGTCGTGTGCATGCCTCTTTTGCAAAAGGAGAACTTGGTTGACTTACTTACTGCTTCAAAAATGCTTTCATACCGAACTAGCCGATCGGAAGTTGGGTCGGGTTCAAACATCGTAAAACAAAATTTTGAAATTTGTATGTCGCCTCCAAAATTGACCATTTTTTGGGATTTAGGCTGTGAATTAGAACGATTGTTACATGGGGCGTTTGGCGAATTGACACCACCCTTGTTGTTGGAGAAATTTCAAATCAACGATATCGTCGTTCAACGTTATACTGCAGGCTCATTAGGAATTTCTGCCCACCGAGATCATTTGAAATATAGGGGTCTGGTTTGTCTGATTTTGTTATCTGGTACTGGCCGGTTTTATACATGTAAAGACCGCCTAAAATCAAAAAGAACAGAGGTTTTGTGGGCTCCAGGCAGTGTTCTTTTCATGCGCGCTCCTGGCTTTGCAAATCGTGACGAGAGACCTTTCCATTATCTTGCTGACGTGTCGACTGAACGTTACAGTATCGGTCTTCGTTACGATTCACAGTTAGCAAACAACTTTGTCTAGGTTTTAATTATCATCCATTTTTAGCGCCGCTAAAAATGCTTCGTGTGGTATTTCCACATTACCAAATTGCCGCATGCGTTTTTTTCCTCGTTTTTGCCGTTCGAGCAACTTCCGTTTGCGGGTGATATCTCCTCCATAGCATTTTGCAGTTACGTCTTTCCTTAAGGCACTCACAGTTTCCCTGGCTATAACTTTCCCTCCTATGGCAGCCTGTATGGCTACTTTAAAGAGTTGTCTCGGTATAAGGTCCTTGAGTCGTAGGCATAGAGCCCGGCCACGTATTTCAGCATTGTCCCTATGTACTACCATAGATAATGAATCAACATGATCGCCATTTATTAGAATACTAAGTTTAACGAGGTTACTAATTCGATAATTATCTAAATCATAGTCAAAACTTGCATATCCCCGTGAATGAGACTTTAACCGTTCATAAAAATCAAAAACAACTTCATTCAGTGGCAAAGAATATGATACCAACGCTCGGGTTCCAGCATAAGTAAGGTCAATTTGTTCTCCTCTTTTTTCTTCACAGAGAGCAAGTACGGGACCAAGAAACTCGTCAGGAACCATTATGCTAGCTTTGATCCACGGCTCACTAATATTTTTTATGGTGGTTGGGTCGGGCATGTCGGCTGGATTATGCAGGGTTGTTTCATTTCCTGATGTGGTTTCAATATGGTAAACGACACTTGGAGCTGTAGCCACAAGGCTTAGGTCAAACTCTCTCTCTAACCTTTCTTCAATAATTTCCAAGTGTAGCAAGCCGAGAAACCCACAGCGAAAACCAAGGCCTAGGGCTGCAGAAGTTTCGGTTTCAAAGTGAAAACTTGAATCGTTCAGGCTTAATTTTCCGAGGCTCTCACGAAGTCTGTCAAAATCTGCCGAATCTGCCGGAAAAAGGCCACAAAAAACGACGGGGACACTTGGTTTGAACCCGGGAAGAGCATTTTTTGTTGGGCGTTGGTCTTCTGTGATAGTATCTCCTACTTGGCATTCAGAGGTATCTTTAATGCTTGCTGTAATAAAACCAATTTCTCCTGGTCCAAGTTTTTCAATTATCTCAGCTTTTGGAGTGAAAATTCCAACTCGCTCAATTTCATGTATGGAACCCAATCCCATCATATGAATACGCAAGCCTTTACGTAAAATCCCATCTCGCACTCTTACTAAGATAATGACCCCGAGGTATTGGTCATACCAGCTGTCAACCAAAAGTGCTTTAAGTGGTGCATCGATAGTTCCTTTCGGAGCCGGAAGACGTTCTACCACCAAATCTAAAACTTCTGAAACTCCGACCCCTGTTTTGGCTGAAATTAAAGTGGCATTTCTAGCATCTATACCGATTACATCCTCAATTTGCTGTTGTATTCTTTGAGGTTCAGCAGATGGAAGGTCTATTTTGTTTAAAACAGGGATAACTTCGTGATCAGTTTCAACAGCGAGGTAAGCGTTGGCTAATGTTTGGGCTTCCACACCTTGAGTAGAATCAACAATTAGTAGGGATCCTTCGCAAGCGGCAAGAGACCGGCTGACTTCGTAGGAAAAGTCGACATGTCCTGGAGTATCCACTAGGTTCAATATATAGATCTGGCCATCCTTTGCTTTATGTATAAGACGTACTGTTTGGGCTTTAATTGTTATGCCCCGTTCACGTTCTATATCCATCGAATCAAGAACTTGGCTAGTCATTTCCCTTTTATCGAGACCACCACATATTTCAATCATTCTGTCTGCAAGAGTAGACTTCCCATGGTCAATATGAGCGATGATAGCAAAATTGCGTATTTTAGCTGTGTCGGTCATATGCAATTAGAGGTCTTAAAGTTTAAGGTTAAAAGTGTTATGAGCTCGTATTAACGGCGCAGTTCCCCGCCAGTGATTCTTTTTACATTATTAATTACCTTTTGCGCTATTTTTTCTATGTCTGAGTCTGTTAATGTTGCGCTGGTTGGTTCCAGTTTTACAGTAATAGCTAATGATTTGTTTTGTTTTCCAACTTCTGTGTCTTCATATAAGTCAAATAAGGACACTTTGGAGATTATAGTTCTATCTGCACTACGCGCCGCATCTAACACGTCCTCAGCCACTACGTCCTTGTTGACTATGAATGCAAAATCCCTTTCGACGGCTGGAAAGTCTGAAGTCTTTAATGCTGGTTTTGTAAAATGTCGCTTTTGCTTTTTGGTTGGTATCAATTCAATAAAAACCTCGAATGCAACTAAAGGAAAATCTATGTCCATTTTTTTTAATATGATCGGATGTAGTTCTCCGAATTGCGCTAATGTAGTTTTACCAAGCGTTAGTTTTCCAGATCTTCCGGGGTGATACCAATCTGGTGCACCCTGTTTGATTGTTAAATTAGCGATAGGCGCTTCAGCCGCACTGAGTGCAACAAGCGCATCTCCTTTTGCATCAAAACAATCAACATCGCGTGCTGAACCATAGTGATTCTTTTCTATGGCGTTCCCCGACCGTATGCCAGCTATCACGGAGCTTTGCTTGTCATGCCCAGCATATTGGGGGCCGGTTTCAAAC
>CAYRUX010000038.1:0-10631 GCA_964427515.1 uncultured Rhizobiaceae bacterium | reverse complement strand
CAGATTCAGAAGTAACTGAAGATTTACCGCAAGGCGAAGGGTGGAAATTAATTTGTTTCGGTTCCGGTATAATTGTTCCTGAAAAAACTCTTCAATGGTGGGATGAAGCAATTAATTTTCACGCGGCACCGCCACTATTTCCTGGTAGAGCCCCTCATCATTGGGCGGTCTATAATAGTGCGACTGTCTACGGTTCTACAGTGCACGCCATGTACCCTGCTGTAGACGAAGGTCCAATTTGTGGTCAGTTAATTTTGGGAACGACGCCACCTCTAACACCCAACGAATATAAGGTGATTGGCGAAACAGCAATGTATTCCCTTTTTACCGCCTGGTGTTCTAGACCCACGGATTACAGTTTCAAAAGTGGTATCGAATGGGTTGGCAAAAAAAGATCTAGAAAAGATCTATTAAACATGTGCAATATGATAGGTCTTGATAATGAAGAGAAGGTTCGCCGAAAAAGAGCATTCGTTGGTTTTGATCAGCATTTCATAGAAGATTAGAATGCACAAATGGTTAACAACAACATACAAAAAATGCCCTTATTTGAGTTTCAAATATGAAATTTAACGAACATACACAACGTCAATTGTATGGTTTTGTTTTTTTAGCTCTTACAATTGTAATTATTTTGTATGGCACAACATACCAACAGTTTAGGCATTTTGATATTGACGATCCTAGGGGAATTGCGGATATCTATGGATACATAGATATGGCTCACGGCAATTTTAGTGTAGACCCCCTACATAGGTATAGACCAATAATACCATGGATAGCTGGTGCAATATCTAATGTAATAGAACCCTCTACAAACATATCTGCATCAACTGATGCTTTGTCTTTTTACATTGTAAACTTTTTATTCACCGTAGTAGCAGGAATATTCTTATTTTATTTTCTGATAAATGTTACGGGGTCTCTCCTTTTATCGTTTATTGGCCTTATGTTTTTTTTGGCCAGCAGACATACCATAATAGCCTGTGCTACGCCCATCGTAGATTCATTTTTCCTATGTTCTATAGCTGCTTTTGCATGGCTTGTTACAACAAAAAGAGTTTTATGTTTGGCGCTCTGTATTCCATTAATGGCTTGGTCGAAGGAGCTGATGATACCCATGTTTTTTCTGCCATTTGTTTGTAGAGAATTTTGGAAATGGTACTATGTATTAGGAGTGTTAGGAGCATTTGTTAGTTTATGGGCGCTTCGGTTTATTGTTGGCGAGTTGTATGCAGAGCACATAGTGCAATATGAAAGACTCATAGTTTTGGACGCCCCTTGGAGGGAGAACAACCCTTGGGAGACTCAAAGTATTTTGCATATATTTTTAGTTGGATGGAACGGGATACAAGAAACCGGTGAGAATATCTTTACTCTTCGTTGGCTTCATGCTGTACACAGTGGTTTTTCCTTGGTTTTACCTTTGGCAGTTGTTGGTGTAGTAATCTATTTTAGGCGCAAGACTAGAAATATCCTGCTCCCAATCACTCTGCTGTTTCCATTATCAATTGTGTATCTGGTGACTAACGAAGCTGGTGGACGTACTTTATTTTATGGCTTTCCTGCAATAATTTTGTTTGCCTTAATAGCAGTACGTGAAATTTTAAAGCAAGTATCCTATACAAAAGAGCGATAAATTAAATATATTTGTGAACAAACTAAAAATTTATATATATTTCTGTGTGGAGAAGGATTTTAAGTTTCCTAATTTATTGCGAAGGCAGGCCTTAAATACAAATCCAATGAGTAAGTTGCAAAATTTCGAAGATCAGGAAACAACTCCATATAATAATGGAGAGGGGGGTAGATCAGCCAAATTAAGGCGTACTTGGATTATAATTACAGCCTATCAAGAGGAACAAACGATTGGCGATGTCGTTAAAAGAGCTTTGTTACAAAGTCCATTCGTTGCAGTTATAGACGACGGGTCTACTGATAGAACGGCAAAAATAGCCCATGAAGCAGGAGCATACGTGCTAAGCCACCTTTTTAACTTGGGGCAAGGTGCTGCATTGCAAACGGGTTTTTCATTTGCTTTAACAGAGGGGGCAGATCTTATAGTGACACTAGATGCTGATGGACAGCACGACCCTGAGGATATTAGTCGCATGATTAGCAAAATAGAGTCTTCAAATGCTGATGTAGTGCTTGGAAATAGATTTTCTGGAAAAGCTATAGGGATATCATGGAGACGACGTTTTATATTAAGGTGTGCGTGGTGTCTTATACGGCTAACATCTGGGGTTGCAATTTCAGATTCTCAAATCGGGTTGCGTCTTTTTAGTTCCGACGCTGCTAGGAAACTTGTAATTACTCAGAATAGGATGGCTTACGCGTCTGAGCTTATTAATCAGATGGTTCGACTAAAGTTAAATATTGTAGAAATTCCAGTGTCTGTTACCTATACAGATTATTCAATGAAGAAGGGGCAATCGGGGCTCAATAGCGTTAACATAATAGTCGATTTAATTGTAGGTAAGATTTTGAAATGATTATACAGATCTTCCTTACTGCGGGGGTAAGCATTTGTCTGCTCTATGCATTTAACCAGATACGACTTCGGCCTTTAAGCATAGCGATCGCTTTGGTGGCGATTGTCGGTTTAGTCTTTATTTGGTATCCGGATTTAACAAATATGTTGGCAAAGTTGGTTGGTGTTGGTAGAGGGGCAGATTTAATATATTATATTTGGATTATTATTATCATGTTTGCATTGCTTAATTTACATATCCGAAACAGATTTAATGATCGCAAAATAGCTGCAATTGTTCGTGAAATTGCATTGGCAAAGCCGTGGAAGCCAGGAGAAGATCGGTAGGGTACCGATTTAAAGAAGACAGAAGTGTGAAAAAAATATTTCTTCTACCTGTGGTCAATTATAAACCGCTGTTGCCTGATTAAGGTGTAAGCAAGGAGGGAAAGTTACAACGGATCAAAAGCGGATGGTTTTCAGTGGGAAGTAATCATAGATCGTAGAATGACTGAATAGTATAGAGACATAGCTCTCAAATTGCTTATTCCGTAATTTTCTGTTATTTTCATCAACATGAATAAAATTGGAATTAGTGATGACTAATGACATTTTGACTATTAAGGAGCTGGCTGCCTACCTCAAAGTTAATGAGAAGACTCCATATCGACTCGTATCAGGTGGGAAGATATCTGGTTTCATGATCGGTGGCCTGTGAATGCTATCCATTTTACCTGAGATTTTCTGGAAGCGGTCTAATTTTTCCTTTATACCTTTTAGCGCTAATGTGACTTTACAGGATATAGAACGAACTTGATCACAAAAATCTGCTTGATACGACCGTCAATTGTGGTACCGGCCCACAATATCACGACCATGTTTACGCCTCCTCTTGGACTCGCGTATGTGGCGGGTGCTCTTCGTGCGGCTGGATTTGAGGTGCAGTTTATTGATGCTGTGGGGGAATCATTGGATACTCGGCACCCCGCAAACCACGACTGTTATCTTTATGGATTGTCGTCGGAACAGATTATAGAGAGGATAGATACGGACGTAGACATTATCGGTATCGGGTTTGGCTTCTCGTTCGAATGGCCAACGTGCCGGGACTTGGTCAACGATATCCGAACAAAGTTTCCAAACGTTCTTTTGCTTGGGGGTGGCGAGCATGTCACCGCTGTGCCAGATCAGACGATGCAGGATACGGAACTTGATATTGGCATTTTGGGAGAAGGCGAGGAAACAGCTGTCGAAATTGCCCGGGCGTATAGGGCTGGGACGCTTGATCCATCTAAAATCTTAGGGATTACCTATGTATCCCGGTCAGGCGAAGTTGTTAAAAATGACCGGCGCCCTCGCAAACGGGATCTGGATAATATTTCCTGGCCTGCTTGGGATCTAATTCCGATCGAAAATTATTTGGAGCGGGGGTATGGATTTGGCGTCAACCGAGGCCGTTCAATGCCTATGATGGCCAGTCGGGGGTGTCCTTATCAGTGTACTTTCTGCTCTAATCCAGCGATGTGGACGACGCGCTGGATTCCTCGAGATCCGGATTTACTTCTGGACGAGATGCAGTTCTATCAGGAAAAATATAGAGTCGAGAATTTTGATTTCTATGATTTAACTGCCATCGTCAAAAAATCGTGGATTATAGATTTTTGTCGGAAAATCGAGGAACGTGGAATGAATTTTACTTGGCAGCTTCCTAGTGGTACGCGCACAGAAGCGATAGACGGTGAGGTGGCGTCGCTCCTCTATCGGTCGGGCTGTCGAAATATGTCCTATGCTCCCGAAAGCGGTTCACCGTCTGTACTCAGGCGCATCAAGAAAAAAATACATCCCAATTCTGTAATCAATTCCATTTCGGAAGCAACCAGAAATGGAATGAACATTAAGTGCAACATCATATTTGGATTTCCTGGTGAGACCTTCAAGGAAGTGTGTGAATCATACTGGTTTATCGCACGCATGGCTTTAGCTGGTGCATTTGATGTCAGCGTATGGGCGTTTACCCCGTATCCGGGATCGGAATTGTTCGTCGAAATCTCTAGAAAAAGGGGTCTCAAAATGGATGACAACTATTACAATAGTCTTCGATCCTACGCCGACACTTCGTCTACCATTTCCTATAGCGAACACTTCACTGACCAAAAACTTAAACGTCTAAGAACTATTGGCGTTGTGATATTTTATCTCACGAGCTGGCTCCGCCGGCCCGTCCGCCCGTTTAAAATTATCTGGAATTTAGCGATGGGTCGCCAGGAGTCCCGTGCTGAAATGGGTCTTTACAATGTAATCCGGCGAAATCAACTAAAGTCTGAAAATTCTGTTTCGGGCTAATAGGACTTCTAACAGACATATTTGTTGAATGTAATCAATGATTTACAAGAAATGAGCTATTAAGTGGAAATAATGCCTGAAGATATTGGCGATATAGAATTGAAATTAATCAATTATACTATGATATGTAGGCATAGAAAAATCCAAATCATTAAACAAGACGGGGTGACATGATACGCCCGGAGAGAACTTTCCCAGAAATTGTACGGTATTTGAGATTGGTGAGGGGGCTGGCTTCTTCAGAGCCCAACTATATGGTGCTATTTGCGACAGCAGCTTGTAACGCCAGATGTGAATTTTGTTTTTACTGGGAGGAAATAGAAAGCGCAAATGTTAAGACTGAAATAAGCTTGGAGGAAATTCAAAAAACATCAAAATCATTAAATCATTTATTTTATCTTTCTATAGGGGGAGGTGAGCCGTTCCTCCGAAAGGATTTAGTAGAGTTGGTTAAGGCTTTTTATACAAATAGTAGAACTAGAGTAGTCGCTATAGCTACCAACGGGGCATACCCCGAAAGGGTCGAAGCATTTATAGATCGCTTGAGCAAGGAATGTCCTGAATTGCATATGAAGATTCAAGTTAGTGTTGATAACTTATTTGAAAAACATGATTTAAGTAGAAAGGTGGATGGACTATTTAAAAAATTAAATGAAACATGCAAAATAATTTCCTCAAAAAAGAAAGATAATATACCTGTCATTTTGTCTGTAGGAACAGTAATAACTAAAGAAAATAAAAATGATTTAGAGGCACTGAAGGAATATCTGGATGAAAATGTCGATTGTGATTACATATCCCTTATTTATCCCAGAGGCAATGCGAAGGTTGAAGAGCTAAAGGAGGTTTCTCTGGAGGAATATCGTGAAGCAAAAACCATGTTTAACCATGTATCTAACGTTAGCTCCTTTTTTGCTAGAATACAAAGGGCGGTCGATAGGAAGGCCAAATTGGGTGTGGAAAAATATATAGCTGTCGGTAAAAAGGGTTACCCGTGGCAGTGCGTCGCTGGTAAAAAGCTCATTACGTTGAGCGAAAAAGGCGATCTTTACCCTTGCGAAATGCTGGGGCAAATTGCTCCAGAAATGGACTCAAAAATTGGAAACGTCAGAGATAATGAATACAATATAATTAATATGTTATCTGCATCTAAAGCCAAGAAACTGAGGACTTATATTAAGCAAACACAATGCTCGTGTTCCTACGAGTGTGCAGCCCTATGTAATGTTGTTTACCATCGGAGAGACTGGCCAGGCGTACTTTTACGAACCATCCGATTTTATTAGGCAAAAAGTGGTGTTGTGGACTCCATGCACATGTTTGTATCAGTTATTATACCCAGCTATGACAATCCTAAGGAATTGCAAAGGTGCTTGCAATCTTTAGAAAGCCAGCTCACTTCAAAGCAGTTTGAACTGATAGTAATCGACGATTGCAGCCCTATTCATTCTGATAAAATAAAAACTATAAGTCGTCGGTATAAGGCTAAATACTATAGAAATTCAGAAAACCTGGGTCCAGGAATATCAAGAAACAAAGGGGCGCAAATTTCTGAAGGAGAAATCATTGCGTTCATCGATTCCGATTGTATAGCAAACTCTAAGTGGTTGGATTACATTGTAGACCCCATTATTGAAAAACGGTCGTTTGCAACTACGTCGACCTACATCGGTCCTGCACTTGTAAGTTGGCTAACTGAATTCCAGAATTGTGACTACGTATCCAGAAGACCACAAGAACCAACCGTCGTTAGTTTTATCGATGGATGTAATTTTAGTATAGTCCGAAAAATATTTTGTGATGTAAAAGGTTTCAAAAATATAAGAATTGGAGAGGATATTCATTTTGGGAATGCTCTGACAAATGCTGGGTCGCCACCTTTATTTATTCCTGAAGCAGGGCATTTACATCATTATCCGGAAAATATTAAAGCATACTGTACTCAACGATTTAAGATGTCATATGCAGCATTAAAACTAGTGTTAAATCGTCAAATTTCCACGAAAATTCCAAATAAAGATAAATATGTATCCCACTTCTCAAAAAGTCAGGTAGCTCTATCTATCGCTCTCAACTTCAGTTTTATATTATGTTCATTATTTTTACTTTGTTCGATATTTACGAAATGGGAGTATTTTCTAGTTCCTGTTTTGTGCGGTGTAATAGTGGTTTCAATTTCACTTAATATTTTTTTTAAGTTCAAATTCGTTCGTATGCTTTTTATGAAGCAAAAAACATTTAGTGGGTTTTTAAAGTCTTTGGGAATGATCGTTGTTGTGGACATGATTTATTTGGCAGGCATATTATCCTTTTTAGTTATAGGCTTGTGTCCCTTAATTCTAAATAGAAAACTATGAGCTAATAACTGCAGTTGCACAGTACGTAGATCCATATTCATTTTGAGAATGGGTCTTTACAACGTAATCCGGCGAAACCAGCTGAAGTCTAAAAATTCTGTTTCGGGCTAGTAAGGTTGATTCGACGGTTTATCCCAGACTCAGATAATTTTTTCCCATGGACACTATTTGGAAAGAAGAGGTCATTACGTCATACGTAGCGAGTATTGTTTGTGGAGTGAAAACGCGTTACATGATTTGTAATCAGCACAAATGTTAGGGTAGTTGGCCAGTATGGAAATAAACCATTAATTTAGTTGATTAAGTCAGTCAGAGACCATCAAGCGGACGCGAAGGTATGCTCCAAAATCATTGATACAAACATCTTCATATTTTGAAACTAGTTTCAAAAATGGTTTTAGAGTAGGATGCTGATTGGTGATGGTGACATTATAAGCTGGTTTTTTATTATAAAAATATTAAGCTATTTTAGTTAAACATTTTATATAGCGTGATTTACGGGAAATAATGAAATTTACCGAAGTAAAACTTCCTTCAAATCGTAAATTTGGGCTGCTTTTCTCTTTTGTATTCATGTTAGCAGCGGCTTATTTATTCTGGAATGATCTAGTTCTAGGAGGCAGCTTAGCAGCTGGCATTGGATGTATATTTTTACTAGTCACAATTATCAAAGATGATTTACTCCTCCCTTTAAACAAGCTTTGGATGAGGTTGGGTTTTTTGCTACATCTTATAGTAAGTCCAATTGTACTTGGTACTATATATTTTCTTATATTTACTCCCACTGCGTTTGCTATGCGGTTATTTGGAAGAGATGCATTAGGTTTAAAAAAACAACAACTAAAAACAAACTGGAAGCCCAGAGACACTTCGGGACAAGAAAGAGTGTCATTCAAACAACAATTCTGACATAGGGCCAAAAAATGGATTTTATAATAGAACTATGGATGTTTCTTAAGTTTCGTAAAAAACTTTGGTTGTTGCCAGTTATTGTCGTCATGGTTGTACTTGGTGGACTTTTAATTCTTGCACAAGGATCCGTTGTTGCCCCATTTATATATACGCTATTTTAGGGCATTTGGATGTACATTATAGGAGTATCTGCTTTCTATCATGATAGTGCAGCATGCATTATCCATGATGGAATTATTGTTGCGGCTGCGCAAGAGGAGAGATTTACAAGAGTAAAACATGACTACCGTTTCCCAACGAATGCTATTCGGTATTGTGTAAAAGAAGCTGGTATCAGCGTCAGCGATATTGAGCATGTAGTTTTTTATGAAAAGCCATTCATTAAGTTTGAGCGGCTAATAGAGACGTATTTGGCTTTTGCGCCTCGTGGATTTCAGAGTTTTTCTTCCGCCATGCCTTTATGGATAAAAGACAAATTATTTCAGAAATCAAATATTATCAAAGAGCTAGAAAATGCTTTTAACAGCGAAGTTAATTGGCGTGAAAAACTACTTTTTTCGGAACATCACTTATCCCACGCAGCGAGTGCGTACTATCCATCACCTTTCAATACCGCTGCAATACTTACAATAGATGGCGTGGGAGAATGGACGACGACTTCATTAGCTATTGGAAGGGAAAGAGAACTCAAAGTATTAAAAGAAATTCATTTTCCTCACTCTTTAGTATTTTTATAATCGGCCTTCACCTATTACACAGGTTTTAAAGTAAACTCCGGTGAATATAAAGTTATGGGATTAGCTCCATACGGTACCCCAAAATATACAAAGCTGATAAAAGAGAATCTTGTAGAAATCCATGAAGATGGAAGTTTCCAATTGAATATGGATTACTTTGATTATTGTACTGGTTTGACTATGACAAACAAGAAGTTCCACGACCTGTTTGGTGGTTCGCCCCGTAAGCTAAATGAGAACCCTACTCAGAGAGAAATGGATTTAGCAGCGTCTGTTCAAAAAGTTACTGAGGAAATTATTGTAAAACTAGCAACCGGTATTGCAAAGGAGACACGAGAGGAAAATTTGTGTTTAGCTGGAGGTGTTGCACTTAATAGTGTTGCTAACGGGGTTCTCTTGAGAAAAGAAATTTTTAAAAAAATTTGGATACAGCCAGCAGCGGGAGATGCGGGCGGTGCATTGGGCGCGGCTTTAGCTGCTTGGCATATAGTTTATAATAAGGACCGACAGAAATGTGATGCTCGTGATCGAATGAAGGGTTCTTTGCTTGGGCCATCCTTTGCTAATAAGGAGATTGAAGAAGTCTTAAAAAAGAAGAATGCCATTTATCATTTACTAGATGACAATATGTTAATTGATAAAATTGCACATGCATTGATGGAGGGGAAAGTGATTGGTTGGATGCAGGGACGCATGGAATTTGGCCCTCGTGCATTGGGATGTCGAAGTATTATAGCAGACCCCAGGTCCCCATTTATCCAAAAGCAACTTAACCTCAAAATTAAGTTTAGAGAAAGTTTCAGGCCGTTTGCACCGAGCATACTTAGTGACTCTGTTTCAGATTGGTTTGAACATGAAGGAGATAGTCCATACATGATGCTAGTTGCAGGCGTTAGAGAAAAAAAACGACGAGAAATTACTAAAGATGAAGAGGAACTTTCTGGATTAGATAAACTTAATGTTGTAAGGTCGTCGGTGCCCGCCGTTACACACGTAGATTACTCAGCCCGGATTCAGACAGTGCATGTTGATACTAATCCCAAGTATCATGCTATTATAAGTCGCTTTAAAGAGTTAAGTGGCTGCCCTCTAGTTGTTAATACGTCATTTAATGTCCGTGGTGAGCCAATTGTATGTAGTCCAGAGGATGCTTTTAACTGTTTTATGAGTACGGAGCTGGACGTTCTCGCTGTTGGCAATTGCTTACTATTTAAAGAGGAGCATGATGCGTCCTTAAAAGAGAGCTATTATGAATCATATGCGTTGGACTAGGGTAGTTCTGATACATATTTCAACAACATAATTCTTTTTTTAAGTGGTAATTGAACTAGAGTTATTCGCCACACTAGGATTAATCAGTTTGGGAATATTAAAAGAGAATAATGCCTGAAAATATCGGCAATGTAGAATTGATACTAATCCATTTTAAAATGGAATATTCGTAAAATTATGTTAATTTAGGTGAATTTGTGGAAGGATATTTTATTGATTATAAAAAAAATATTATTCCGACTATTTAATACGTCATGGCTACTACAAAATTGTAAAAGAAGTCTTATTCGTTATCTAGTGTGCTCGAGGTTTCTTAGATTGCGCTGGAGATTCCGCGGTGGTGGCGTGCTTATTTCTGACGCTGAATCCATCTACTTGTCAATTCTCAGCGATGCAGGTCGCGAACCCACAAATTCTTTTGAATTTTACATGGCTGAATTAAGCCAGTGGTGCGACCTTGGAGAACATTGGGATCAGAAGACAAGAGAATTTACTACGCCAACCAGGTTATGCGCGTTGGGTGTCGATGTTAATAAG
>CAYRUX010000037.1:0-10682 GCA_964427515.1 uncultured Rhizobiaceae bacterium | reverse complement strand
ACAACGGCGCCAAGGTTCGTCGGCATGCTTGTAAATTATATGGCGTAAATCATTTAAACGTCCAGGGTTCCTTTGTCGCCCCTTGGATAGCCAGCGCTCTCGAGCCTGCCCACCTTTCCAAGCCCGTGTAGTAAATCCAAGAATTTCTACTTTAACCCCACACCTTTCAAGAGTTCGAGCTAAAATATCTGCACTCATTGCTGCAACCAATATAGGTCGACCTCTCATTGATCCTGAATTATCAATAAGAAGCGTGACCACCGTATCGCGAAATTTCATATCTTTTTCTTTTTTATAAGATAGAGGATGTAGTGGCTGGGTAATGACACGGGCTAGACGGCCAGCATCTAGCAAGCCTTCTTCTAAATCAAATTCCCATGCTCTTACTTGTCTGGCTAGGAGTCGCCTTTGCAGGCGATTGGCCAAGCGTCCAATAACTCCTTGCAATTGGAAAAGCTGTTGGTCAAGTTGGAGCCTTAAGCGACCCAGTTCGTCAAGGTCACACAACTCTGTCGCTTTAACAATTTCATCAAATTCTTTTGTATAACTATTGTAAATAGAACCTGTACCTTGCGTTGGGTCATCGCCTGGTAATACTCGTCTTCGCCCCCCCTCATTTGAATCGTCTTCCCCTTCACCGACCATGGATTCTGAGTCACCTTCAGATAGTTCTTTAGAGTTATCATCCTCCCCAAGGTCGCTATCAGAATCCGCGGAGCTGTCACCTTCATGTTCTTCGCCACTTTCAGCTGTTCCAGAATCATCTGATTCAGTGTCTTCTTCAGAATCAGGGGAGGCCTCTGCGTCAGAGTCATCGCCTTCTTCTATATCCTCATCTTCAATATCAAGGTCACTAATTAACTTTCTGATTACTTGACCAAATGCCTCTTGATCGTCAACTTTCTGTGGAAGTTGTAGTAAACTTGTCCCAGCTTTATCCTCAAACCATGGCCTCCAGGAGTCGGCCAGTTGTTTTGCAGATGAGGGGAGTGGTTGGTCAAACAGCTGTTCCCTAACTAATGCGCCTACAGCATCTGCAACCGCACTTTCTTCTTGACCCGAAGCACTGTTATATCCTTTTATACGACTCCTTTCCTCCAAAGCTGCGTTCAAATTAGCTGCAACTCCTAAAAATCGGCGAGCGCCGAGAGATTCTATTCTTGCCTGCTCAACTGCCTCAAATATAGCTCGAGCGTTCTTACCTTTTGGCTGTGTCCGATTATGGGCTAAAGAGTCGTGGTAACGTAGCCTTAACGCTAGAGCATCTGCGTCGCCCCTAAGTATATTTACATCAGTAGTATTTAATTCTCTTGATGGGATAGGTAACTGAGCATGCTCTTTTGTTAGGCTAGGAGTTTCAGCATTAAATGAAACCTCGAGTTCTTTACCGTTTTCCCCTGCTATAGCTCGCAACGCACAGCTGACAGCGTGTTGAAACTTATCTGTAGGGTTTTTCTCCTGATCCGCCAAGATATAATTACTTCTATAATTATTTCGTTAGAGGTAATGCAGATTCAGGGAGTTCCTTCCCAAAACAGCGTTGGTAATATTCTGCAACAGAAGCTCGTTCCATTTCGTCGCACTTATTTAAAAATGTTGTTCGAAAGGCGTAGCCTACATCATCGAAAATCTTTGCGTTTTCCGCCCAATGTATCACGGTTCGCGGGGACATAACGGTTGATATATCCCCGGACATAAAACCTGAGCGGGTCAGATGTGCTACCTCCACCATGGAAGACAATAACTTAAGGTCATCATCATTCGCATATGAAGGTACTTGCGCGTGTACAATCGCTACCTCTTCATCGTGAGGTAAATAGTTCAAGGTAGTTACCAAGTTCCATCTATCCATCTGCCCTTGGTTAATCTGCTGCGTCCCATGATAAAGACCTGTGGTATCACCGAGTCCTACTGTGTTCGTAGTTGAAAAGATACGAAAAGCTTGATGTGGTCGGATAACTTTATTTTGATCCAATAATGTCATCTTTCCGTCAACTTCTAATATCCGCTGTATTACAAACATCACATCTGGCCGACCTGCATCGTATTCGTCAAAACAAATAGCAATCGGATTTTGCAATGCCCAGGGAAGAATACCTTCTTTGAACTCTGTAATTTGAACACCGTCTCGAATTACAATAGCATCTTTTCCAACAAGGTCTATACGACTAATATGACTGTCAAGATTCACTCTTATACAAGGCCAATTTAACCTCGCGGCAACCTGCTCAACATGTGTTGATTTTCCAGTTCCATGATATCCTTGAACCATAACACGACGATTATGTGCAAAACCTGCAAGCAGAGCTAAAGTTGTATCATGATTAAAGCAGTAAGCGTTATCAATTTCGGGTACATATTCATTTGGTTCCGAAAAGGCAGGAACTGCCATATCGTTGTTTATGCCAAAAACCTCACGGGCCGAAACCGTAATATTTGGTTGACGATCGCTTAAATTAGACGTGTCGTCAGGCTGTAATTGAGGGGTCATTTTGCTTCCTTTTCGAGGGGGCTATATAGAATATTCAACAGATACTAACGATCAGGTAACTTCATTTAAAAGATAGGTATATGCCTGGTTGATGGATTTCAATAACTCTTCTGACTTTTTACTACCACCGTTTAGATCCGGGTGGTACTTTTTTGCTAGCTTCATATATTGACGCCTCAGGGCGACACGGTCGAACCCTGGTTTTATATTGAGGGTGGCGCATGCTTTGTTGGTGGTCATATATTTATTATTTTTATTTTCTTTCGACGAGTTGCTGTCCCGGTGCATGTTTTTGTATTCTGCAAACCAGTCTCGGGAGAAATTATAAAAAACACTTTCCAAATCTTCAATTTTTTCTTTATACGTGTGTTTCCCGTATACTGGCCATGTTGGACGATGGCCGGTTAGGTCATCGTGTTGGAAATGCTCGATATCCTTTTGAGACCAACCCTCAAAAAAATTCCATGCTCGATTATATTGTCTAACGTGATTAAGGCAAAACCACCTATAGCTACGTAAGTCATTTGGTGAACGAGGTGCACGGTGCGGTGCAGCATGCTCGCATTTTGGAAACTCGCATGTCCGTTCTTTGGCAAGTTTTTGATCCGAATATTTTATATGAATAGTTCCGTCAAATGCTCTCATATTTGAATTATGCCGATTGCCTCTTTGTGAGTAAAGCTATGAGTGTTAGGATGAAAATATGAAAGTTGTAGAATCTATCGAGCAAATATTACAGAATAATCTTAACCCTGTTAAGCTAATTATCGTCGATGAATCTGAAGAGCATAAGGGGCATAGAGAGGCTAAGCTGGATGGTGAGAGCCATTTTAGAGTCTTAGTGGTTAGTGATAAGTTTAAGGGACTTAGTCAAATAAATAGGCAACGGTTTGTATACAAATTACTTGCTAATGAGATGGAAGATAAAATTCATGCTCTTAGTTTAACAACTTTGACGCCAGATGAGGGTCAATGAAGAGAATTTTAGAATTCCTAGTTTATGATCGATTGTACTAACCATATATTCTTGCGTTGATAAAGTATCGTTTCTTTTTGAAACTGTGGTTATCTCTCTTTGTACCAACTTGGATATTGTTCCTTTACTACAGGACTATTCTCAGCCCACGCATGGCAGCTATTTAGCATTGGGGGTTTTTTATCACTTGACGCCATGATGTCTTCTTCTCGTAGGGAAAAAATGGTTTGAAACGCTACGGTCGCCATAACTCCTAATAATTCAACAAGATGTGTACAGCCCTGAATCCCCCCAACTCGTTTTTTTACTTCTCGATTCCATCCAGGAGCAATTTTTATACCCACTAGATTTTTAAAGTTCTTAGTAACCTTAGGACAAAGCTCATAAGGTGTAGAGTCGGAGTTCGCTTCAATTCCTCTAATACATAAATCATCATCGAGTGTAAGGCGTATCCACATGTCGTGAATGGGTTCTCCTGCATTCACTGTGCCACGCCACGAATTAGAGAATTCATATGCTTTTGTATCAGTAAGATGGGCTTCAATATCCCATAAACCGTCTTTCCGTTTAAATCCATAGCTTTTAATTTGTCTAGTATGAATGATTTCCCGAGATTCTGGTTGGCTAAGGGGCATATAGTCCTCATTTAACGCTAAGGCGTGATTTTGGAATGATAGTAATTAGAAACTCTTCACTTTAAAGTAAAAATACAAAAGCGTGTTATAATATTTATTAAAGAACCGTGTATATTAGTAGAGGCATCAAGATAAAAGCGAGGATAGAGGACAATACTACAAGGCTAGCAACTTCCTCCGGATCACGGTCATAATAAGATGCAAACAAGTAATTGAATACTGCGACGGGCATACAGCATTGTATAATGAATACCCCCCTTTGAATGCCTTCATACTCCAAGAGGTCTGAGAAACCGAAACCTCCTGCGGCCCCCATTCCAAGCCGAAGAAGAGATAAGGCAAGTGACCGACTAAAGTGAACAACCCGAAGTTTGGCTAGCGATACCCCAAGAGTAAAAGTCATTAAAGGAATTGCGATACCACCCAAAAGGTGGGTGGTGTTGTATATTACGTCAGGTGGCTGAATATCTAAACCAATAAATATAGCTCCTGCACCGACAGCATAAGGTATGGGTGCCTTGAGTAGTGATATTGGGCTCGGAAAACCAGAATATAGCCATTGCCCAAATATTAATTGAGAAGAAGCGGAAATGGCAAAAAAACCAATGCCAAGGGCTAGCCCTTTTTCTCCAAAAGCGAAGAAACAGAGAGGAAGACCTATGTTACCCGCATTTGGAAAGGTAACGCTGGCGAGATAAGTTCTTAGTGGAAGTTTGGCTAACAATAAAATGACGCTCGCAGCGAAGGCAAAACTAGCAATAACTATTACTGCACCCAAAGCCATTTCTGCTATCTGGGATCCCATGCCCCGGATTCCGACCATTGTAGAGAATATTAGACATGGGGCACCTATATTGCCGACCAGTCGTGTAACGATATTGGTATCAAACGGTTGCTTTAGCTGTGCCCATAAATAACCAAGGCTTACACAGATTACTACCGGAAGTATGGTATTAAATAAATCAAGCAACATACAGCATCATTTTGGCAGCTATTCATGCCAATTCTGTATTAGAGACGTTCGAAGGCGGGACAATTCGTACAGTAGTTATGCGGTGTTTTTGAGTCTCTCTAACATCAAGAATAAAGCCATCGATCTCAAGAAATGTTCCGATATCTGGAATCTTTTTTGCTAAGTGTAATGCAAGGCCAGCAATTGTTGCAGCTTCTTCATCAGGAAGATTCCATCCGAACCTGCGATTGAGATCTCGTATGGTCGTTTCTCCTGAAACTAATATAGAACCATCAGCTCGAAACAGAGTATTTCGAAGAGCCACGTCATGTTCGTCCAGAATATCTCCAACAATTTCTTCCAAGATATCTTCTAGTGTGACAAGACCCATTACTGAACCATATTCATCAACGACTAGGCAAAAATGGGCACGGTTTTCCCTAAAAGCATTGAGTTGTTCTCGAAGCGTAGTTGTTTCAGGAACAAACCAAGGAGGTCTTATAACTTTTTCCATGTTTAATGTTTTGAGGTTACCGTCGCAACCTTGAATGGCCTTCAAGAGATCTTTCGTATGCAATACTCCAACAATGTTATCTGCTTCGGTTTTCCATAATGGAACTCGTGTATAGGGGCTAGCAACTACCTGTTCTAAAATTGACTTTAAGGGAATAGCAATATCTAACGTTCTCATGTTATTCCTATGGGTCATAACTTCACCAACAGTTACATTGTCCAGATCTAATATGCCATGCAGCATATCATGGTCATGCTTAACAACGGCTCCTTCTTTTGCTTTCAGACTGATTGTTCCTCGTAATTCTTCTTCTGCTTCCTCCTTCGTATCGTCTGTTGTTGATTTGCTTAACGGTGCAAGAGTAACGTGAACAATTCCTCGTATCGCAAAAATAATTGGAGCTAGCACCCAAACTAAAGCCACTAAGAAGGGTGCAGCAAATAGAGCAGCCTTATCTGCATTCCTTATTGCATAAGTTTTTGGCAAAACTTCCGCAAAAATTAATATTATTAGAGTTAATCCAGCGGTTGCATAAAATACACCAGCTTCTCCTGCTACCGAAATTAACAGGCTGGTTGATAATGCGGTGGCTAAAATATTAACTGCATTGTTACCGAGCAAGATTGCTCCGATAAACTTCTCTCTTTGGCGGAGTAACTTTCCTATCATTCTGGCTCTTCTATTACCTAATTTCTCAAGGTGATGAAGGCGCGCCCGAGATGCGGCGGTTACTGCAGTTTCAGATCCGGAAAAAAAACCTGAAAGCAGGATCAGTATGCCAATCGCGAGGACTGTGATGATTTCTCCGGTGCTCATGTCATTTAGCGTGGTAAATTAAACTCTTTAGCCTCAAAATTATTACTAGAATCCAGAAATTCTTCCAGAAGGGTTTTTACGCTATCAAAGGACACGTCCTCGGCAAGAAATGTCTGGCCAATTCCCTTAGTTAGTACGAGATTCAACTTTCCATTCTTATTCTTTTTATCATGAGTCATACGCTTTAAAAGTACATCCACCTTCCGTGCATTTGGTTTCAGTTTCGAGGCGTTCGTCGGCTGACCTTGTCGTTTTAGATGGTCAAATACCCTTTGATAATCCTTGATATCGCAAATACCTAGTCGAACCGATAATGCAAACGCTAGTATGATTCCTATACTAACACCTTCTCCATGCAATAAACTATCATTGTATCCGCTTTCTGCTTCAAATGCATGCGCAAAAGTGTGACCGAAATTTAAAAGTACACGGTTACCATTTTCCTTTTCATCTCCACTAACAATCTTAGCTTTTATACGGCAGCAAGTTGCTATAGCTTGGCGCTGGGATATAGAATTGCCAGATAATACTTGTTCTCCGTTAACTTCTAACCATGTAAAAAAATCTTTACCATCTATTACACCGTATTTAACCATTTCAGCATAACCAGCTGATAATTCTCGTGAAGGTAAAGATTGCAGCGTATCCAAATCTGTTAGTACAAGACCCGGTTGGTAAAAGCTTCCCACGAGATTCTTACCGTATCGACTATTGATTGCGGTTTTGCCACCGACAGAACTGTCAATTTGTGACAATAATGTGGTTGGTATTTGAATGAAGGGTATACCACGTAATATTATGCTCGCGGCAAAACCTCCTAAGTCGCCGATAACACCACCACCCAGAGAAATCAGAGTTGTATTCCGTTCTACCCCATTATTAAGAATTTGTTCAATTAATTGTTCTAGATTGGAAAAGCTTTTACCACGCTCTCCTGAAGGTATAATTAATTTTTTTGTTTCGAATTTGTGTTCCCTAAGAGAGCTTTCTATGGTGTCCATGTATCTGGGAGCGACATTCTCATCAGAGAGAAGAATCGCTTGGTTGCTGTCATAACTTGAGGATATGAGACTCCCCGCACAAGATAGTAGACCACTACCTATCAGAATATTGTAGCTTCTATCCTGAAGTTCCACTCGAACTTTCTCAAAAGAAGCTGACGAAATGTTTGAGTTGTTATCTTTGATACTCACCAAATATGCCCCAATTACTAGTTACTTATCTGCTTCATGGTAGTTAATGTTTAGTTTTAAAAATTGTTCCAGGGCATTTAAAGCCTGAGCGACCGTTTCTTCCTTCGGTACATCAGCGCTGTGAACAGTAATGTCAGCTTCTTCGTATATTGGATAGCGCGTTTCTATAAGATTACGTAAGGTTTCTTGCTTATTTTCTGTATTTAATAATGGTCTGTTGCTTCGTTTTGAAACACGCTTTAACAGTACTTCTAATTCGGCCTTAAGCCATATGGATATGCAACGATTTCTAATATTTTTTCGTGTTTCAATATCCATGTAAGCGCCGCCACCAGTAGCTAATACTATCGGGTGTTCTTGATTCAGAATATTAGCAATAATCTCTCTCTCCAAGGTTCTAAAATGCAATTCGCCGTGTATTTCAAAGATTTTTCTAATTGAAAGACCAGCAGTCTTTTCAATTTTAGCATCTGAATCTGCGAATTTCATGGTGAGGTGTTGCGCTAAACGTTTTCCGATCGAACTTTTCCCGGATCCCATGAGACCCACCAAAACAATTGATCTCTTTAATGCGTGACCACCTATAGTAGCATTCATTTTTGTTAAGATCCTAGTTTATGTAATAATTTCTGACACTTTTATGACACATTTTACTGTAATTGTGGAGGCGTATGGGGTGCGCCGTATAAAAAAATGTAAGTTGTTGGGCATAATGGATTGAATTGTATTGTAAAGTAGTCATAAATTCATTTTTGCGCAAATTGAAGTATTTTGCTTTAGATTTTTAGGCGGGGTAATTAAAATACCTACATGGGGTTTTGGACGAAAATATTTGTAATTTTATTGGTTCTCGGGATCGGCGGAGGTATAGCATTTCTGCTCACCTGGGATATCCCACCGCCTCCCGGGCCAATTGAAAAGGTTCTGCCGGATGCACAATTTCAAAAAAAATAGTTGGCTGCAAGGCGTCTTGTACCGCTTTGCTTGGTTATTGGTTGCCACCTTTCTAGTTATTGGTGTTCCCGTATCTTTGAGTGCAGAAATTTTGGATGGTACAGAGCCCGTTCGTTTGGTTCCAATGGATGAAGAGATTGCTGAGGATCCGATCATCCCTTCGGGATTAGATGACCCTAGTTCAGATAGTGTCAGTGATAATATTATAAATAAGAAAGAGACAATTATAATTACTGACCCAATTCTCAAAGAAGAAAAGAAGTTATCCCTTACTTATGACGACTTAGGTCTTTTAGACCAGAACGTGGGGGGGTTTTCCGAGGAACTGTGGGACAACACTCGACGTAAATTTATAATACAGGTAATGCCCAGAATGCCAATAGAAACAGATTCTAGGGCGATAAGAGCTATATCCCTAAAGTTGCTACTTTCACCAGGGAGGATTGCTCTTAGTGATAATGCAAAAGAGGGAGAGGTTTTACTTTTACGGGCAAAACTTTTGGCTCAAATGGGCGAATTTGGAGTTGCGAGTGCACTGCTTAGAATAGCGAAAGAAACTGATTTTGATGATACAATTGCTCTCTATGATAGTGAACAATATTTTCTTAATCTTGATTTTGATAGTGCATGTGACCGGGTCAGAGAACAAATAGGTTCGTCAGATGTTATTTATTGGCAGCGTGCTTTAATATTTTGTCAAAGTAAAAACAATGAAATTGAAGCGGCTAGCCTTGGGTTGGATTTGTTACGCGAGAGTGGCGACGCAACTGAGACTTTCACTGCTTTGATTCATGGAATAAGTGGAATTCGTAACTCTACCATAACCTCATTACCCTCACCGTCATTGTTATTGGTAGCGATGTTCAGAAATTTAGGAATGGAAATTCCGTTAGACGCTATTAATACGAACAACCCAGCTCTTCTTCGTCTTATCGCTGGCTCTGAAGGCAGCGATATGGCCTTACGTTTAAAGGCGGCTGAGAAAGCTGAGGCAATTGGAGCGTTGCCAGCAGCAAGTGTTGGAGCTTTGTATGAAAAGGTAACATTTGACTCAGACCAAATTGCGGAACCAGTTAGCCAAAGTTTGAAAGAAAAGTCGTCACTTGGTAGAGCCTTGTTATATCAGGCTACGCTAGCAGAAAGTCTTCCAATCGCTCGAGCAGAAATATTGGCTACGGCATTGCGTGGTGCCCAGGAAACAGGCTCTTTTCCGACTATGGCAAGAGTTTTATTGCCAGCGATAAAGACAATATTTGCTTCTCCCGAATTTGCTTGGTTTGCAAATGATGCCGGTCGTGCATTTTTTACTGAGGCTCAGCATTGGGAACAGGCTCGTAAGTGGTATGAACTAGCTTTGAGTCAGCGAGACAATAATCGTGATGCATTTGATGCAGCGTTAAGCCTTTGGCCTTTAATAGCTTTAACGGAGGATCGGGAAACGATTAATTCCGAAATGTTAGATCTTTGGTGGAGTACAAAGGAAAATGGAGATTCAATAAGTCCGGGTCATTACCGTAATGCTAACTTACTTTTTACATTACTCTCGTCGTTAGGTTATAAAATTCCTGATAAACATTGGGACAAGTTACTGTCTGGGCCATTAAGTAAACCAAGTTCTATAATATCCCCTGCCCTTTATCATGCGCTTCGTGCTGCAACTGATGGTGGTAGAGTTGGAGAGACTGTATTATTATCGGCACTTGCTTTTGGAACGGTTAAGTCAGAACACGAAAGCTTTAACACTTTGGGAGAGATTATTTCTGCCCTTCATAAGGTGGGGTTGACAGATGATGCGAGGGCTATTGCAATAGAAATGGCTTTAGCTGCGGGTTTGTAGTGGCCAACGATGTAGTTGTAAATCCGCTTGTATTGTCTCGAGATACAGAAGAGGTTCGGCTATTTCTTAATTGGCTAGCTTCTGAACGCCTTCTATCTCCAAACACATGTTGCGCGTATGGTGCTGATATATCGAAATTCCAAAAATGGCAGTATGAGAGTTTCTGAAAACAATCACCGCTGATGGAAATGGTGCTGAGTTTTTGCCCTCGCCAAACTTAAGGCGTCCCTTTACAAAATAAAGCTCATGCGCCTTCATGCAGTATTCGTGCCAATAGCGAGTGTCAGTTCTGGATGGTATCGGACAGACCGCCG
>CAYRUX010000036.1:0-4129 GCA_964427515.1 uncultured Rhizobiaceae bacterium | reverse complement strand
GACGCAATTTGTGCACCATTGACTTTGCTTATCGCTTGAATCAATGCATCAGTTATTGCATCTGATTTGCTCGTACCAATACCTTCAGATTGAACAGTTGCAACAGAAAGTTTGGCGAAGGACTGCGGGGGCGATAGGACGATTTCTGTAGAAAAAAATAAAAAAAGCAACACGCAGCAAGCAAAAGCGCTACGTTTACCTGGCCAAAAGGCTATTTGGGAGCACTGTTTTTTCATAGCTCACCAATACCGAGATAATTTCATGCTAGATGAATACTGAACCAACTAGTCTGTTATGTCCAGTTTTTGAAAAAGTTAAAAAAAAGCCGCAAATTTTGCGGCTGAGTTAAAACAATTTTGCGGGGTAGGGAGGGAACCCCCGCCGTTACATATACTATGGAGCGGCTAGAGAGAGTATTTTGATAATTTTGTTTATTAATAAGAAATAAAAATTGAAGGCGTTAGGCACAAATATTTTCGTAACTATTATACTATTTAACGCTATAATTCTTCATCAGAAACATATCCGTCAGCTAAATCAGTTTTAACAGCTTTTATTGGGCGCTTTTCAGGCGGGCCAAAACCCCCGCCGCCTGAGGTTTTGAGGCTTATAATATCACCATTTTTAAGAAACTTATTTCCCAACTTGGAAGGCAATTCGGTTTCATCACCGTCTCGTTTTAGCACTAGACAACCTGGCGCTGCCGGCAATCCTCCATTTAGACCGTAAGGTGCAAAACGAAATCTTTCTAAATTTGCGCTAAATTTTCCAGTTTCAGAGTTTAACTGCCAAGTTCTGACTAATCCCAGTCCACCTCGTTGCTGTCCTGATCCTCCAGAGTTTGGGCGGAGGCCGTACTCTAGGAACGTGACAGGGTGTTCTGCTTCTATCATTTCAACGGGCGTGTTTGATAAATTATGCAGTCCGCAAGAATAGGCGTTTGCGCCGTCAGAGTTGCAACTCGCTCCTCCACCGCCTACTTCGATCTCAAAATAGACCAAAGGTTTTCCATCTGCATTTGTCGTTGAGAGGGCGTATACATAACTCGTACCGTAATAGGCACTCGGTACTTTATCAGGCAAAAGTTCTGCCAATGCACCGTGTACCACATTTACGATTCGATGGGCAGTTGCCATTCTCCCCGCAACGGGGGCAGGAAATTCACAATTAACTACAGTGCCCTTAGGTGCAATTATGTTTATAGGTCGGTAACACCCAGTGTTCGCCGGAATATCGGGGCCAAGTACGGAGAGTAAGGCGTAATAAACGGCAGATTCTGTCGTCACCATAGTACAGTTGACCGGCCCCATTACTTGGGCGTTTGAACCGGTAAAATCTACTATGATTCTGCCGTTAATAGTTTTTATGCTGGCAGCTATTCGGATGGCGACGTCACTATGTCCGTCATCATCAACGAAATCTTCAAAATGGGCCTCAATGTCTGGTAGCTTTGCAATGGCTTCAATCATTTGATTTTCTGACTGCTCTAATATTTGATCGCATGCAGTCGAATAAATTTTATTCCCGTATTTAGAATGAATACGTTGCACAGCTTGTTTGCCAATTTCGAGCGCGGAGATCTGTGCTAAAAAGTCTCCTTCTAATTTTTCTGGTTCTCTGACATTTGCTAACATAACCTTGACTGCCGCATTCTCAATAATGTTAGTACTTGGGATGCTTAATGGGGGTATCCTTAAGCCTTCTTGAAAAATTTCTGTAGCGTCGGCATAGTAGCTTCCTGCAGCTCCACCCCCAACATCTGAATGGTGGCAGAGAGTCCCCACGATGCCTATTCGTGCACCATCTAGGAATACGGCTCTAAATGTAATTATGTCGGGGAGGTGCTGGCCCCCGTTATAGGGATCATTCAATAAAATCAGGTTGTCTTCCTGCCATTTTTCCAATGGTAAGAAATTGGATATTAATACTTGCAGACAGCCAGCCATGGAGTTTAGGTGGACAGGAATACGCGCTGATTGGGCTAAATTTCTGCCATTTGCATCAAATACAGCGGTGGAATAATCTAATATTTCTCTTACTACAGTTGAACGGCTTGTGCGCCAGATAGTTACACTCATCTCCTCTGCCGCAGCTACAAAGGCGTTGCGGATAACTTCTAGACGAAAGGCGTCGAGTTTACTCATTCTGAATTCTCACGTTTAGTAGCTTCCAGATCCCCGAACTCAGTGAGCTGTGTGTTCCAGTGAGCCGGAATGAGAATAGTAGTGTATGGTTGTTCTATTATTACAGGCCCTTCTATACTTTCGTTTGCCAGCAGGTTATCAAATTTATAAACGTTGACTGTTTTTACAACCCCTTCATGGTAGATATCTCGCTTATGGATACTTTCTTCCGACATGCAGGGAGAGGTGGGCCGAGCTGAATGCCCTATGGTTCCGATGGCTCTCAGTCTAACAGCTACTAATTCAATTACTGCCTCAGGCTGACTGTAGGCGTATCGTAATTTATGTAAATCGTGAAAGTCTTTTATTGCTCGATCAATTATATAAGCGGCATCCTGGTCAGAATTTATATTTATTGAGAGTTCAAATGCTTGACCGTGGTAACGAAGGTCAAGGGCTGTTTTTAATTCTGAATTTTTTAGTGCAATCGAATCCTCAGCAAGCTGCTGGAGGGCATCATTATTTAGTTTTTCAATTGCCTTTATGATCTGTCCGCCAGCTTCTTTAATTGGGCCGTAAACTGAGACAACAAAGTCATGGATAATATTTGACCATAGTAACCCGTAAGCGGAAAAGGTGCTCGCGTAACGGGGGAACAAAACATGTTTAATCCCGATTTCTTCGGCCACTTGAATAGCGTGAAGCCCGCCCCCGCCACCGAATCCAACTAAAGAGAAATCAACGGGGTCTAAACCTTTCTCAAAGAGACTCAATCTAATGGCATTCGACATTCTAGCACTAACCACTTCAACGAGACCTTCTGCAGCGTTTTCGATAGAGGAGTTTAGTGGTTCCGCAATATTAGCGTCTATTACTTTTCGGGAAAGTTCTCCGCTTAAGTCAAGCTTGCCTTCAAAAAATGAATTGGGATTTATGGTGCCGAGAGCAACGTGCGCATCGGTAACCGTTGCAAATTCTCCACCAAGACCATAGGCCGCTGGACCAGGGTTAGCGCCGGCACTTTCCGGCCCGACGCGAAGATTTGCGGGTTTGGAAATACTTGCAATTGATCCACCCCCAGCTCCAATAGTTCTAATTTCAATCATTGGTAGCTTAAGGGCACAGCCCTCTATTTCCGATTGATATACATCCGATGTTTTTCCATTGAATACTATTGATACATCGGTGCTAGTTCCACCGATGTCCATTGCAATCAGATTCGGTTTGTTTTGGAGAAGGGAGAGGTGACAGGTTGCTGCAGCTCCACCGCTTGGGCCCGATAAAAAGAGACGAACAGGTTCTTTTGATGCTGTAGCTGGGCTACATACGCCCCCGTTTGACTGAATAATATAAACTTTCGCGTTAATTCCAATGGCCTTTAATCGTGTCTCTAAGTTTGAAATATAAGTTTCGACTATAGGCCGTAGCAATGCGTTTAAAACAACTGACGATGTGCGCTCGTATTCTCTTATTTCTGGGGTGATGTCTGTAGAGAGCGAAATTGGAAGTGTTGGAAACAATTTTTCAAGTTGATCTCCAACTTCTATTTCGTGTTGGGCATTCACGTGAGCGTTAATCAAACATACTGCTATGGTTTCTATTCCATTATTTGCAATCTTTTCCATAATACTTTCAAGAGACTTATGGCAGACGGGTTTAATAGGAGTACCAGACGCTCCCATGCGTTCTGACAATCCAAATCTATCCCGTCGACGGATTAGGATGTGTTTATGTTCTGGTTCAAGGGAATACACGTCCTTTCGAACATGTCTTCCAATTTCAAGGATGTCAGTAAAACCCTCTGTAGTTATTAGGGCCCCCCGCGGAAATTTGCTCTGTAGCAAAGCGTTAGTAGCGATGGTGGTTCCATGAGTAATTCTATCTATTTGGCTCAATGTAAAACCAAATCGCTTAGCTGCATCTTCAAGACCGGTAACTAACCCCAGAGAGGGATCTTCCGGTGTTGTTGGTGTTTTTAGTTCGTATGACCTTCCGCTTGAAGAGTC
>CAYRUX010000035.1:0-2018 GCA_964427515.1 uncultured Rhizobiaceae bacterium | reverse complement strand
CCACCATATTCACGCATGGCAATTCCCTATCTACTAGAAAATAACATCTCGGAAGATGGAACCTATTTGCGAAAAAATGAATCGCATTACGATAAATTATCAATTCAATATAGTCACAGTAGAGTTGAATCGATTAATCCAGAAAAGAACCTCGTTGTTCTTGAGGGTGGAGATAAAGTTTCTTTTGATCGACTTTTAATTGCGACAGGTGCACGGCCCGTGAAATTACCTATTCCTGGCATTGAACTTGCTGGCGTACATAACTGTTGGACATTGGATGATGCTCGTAAGATTTCGAAGTTAGCAAAAAAAGATTCTAAAATAGTTCTGGTGGGAGCTGGTTTTATCGGATGTATTATTCTTGAGTCGTTACTTAAACTAGCTGGCAGACTTAGTGTTGTTGAAACAGAGAATAGAATGGTCTCTAGAATGATGGACGAGACAGCTGGTGGTATGCTTAAGCGTTGGTGTGAGAGAAAAAATGTTGATGTGATAACGTCGTGTGGCGTCAAGTCAATAGAAGCTTCATCGGAGGGCTCTGAAGAAAAGTCGGTTGTGTTACAAGATGGAAGAAAGTTGCCAGCAGACCTTGTCGTGCTTGCGGTTGGCGTGACTTCAAATAAGGAGTTCCTCGATGGCAGTGGGATCAAAGTTAACGACGGGATAATGGTTAATGAGCGCCTTTCGACCAATATCGGTAATATTTTTGCGGCAGGAGATGTGGCTCAGGGGCCTGATTTTTCTACGGGGAAAAATGAAGTTCACGCTATTCAGCCAACTGCTGTAGAGCATGGACGAATAGCTGCACTTAATATGATGGGCAAAGGGCCAGTCTATAAAGGAAGCCTCAATATGAACGTCCTAGCTACTGCTGGATTGGTGTCTAGTTCATTTGGCAAATGGGACGGTGTACCAGATGGTGATCAAGGTATTTCAGAGGATGATGACAGTTTCCGGTATCTTCGAATTGAATTTGACGGAGATTATTTGATTGGTGCTCTGGGTATAGGTATAACCGAACATATAGGCGTAATGCGTGGCTTAATAATGAATCGTACCCCAATGCCACAGTGGAAGGAAAAACTGCTAGCAAATCCGACCCGTGCAATGGAAGCCTTCGTTGCTCACAGTCAGGTGTAGAGCTAAAGAGAATAGAGGCGTATGAGGGTTACAGTTAAACTGTACGCGCTGCTTGGGCGATACTTACCTCCGGGTTCTGAAGATAACCAGATTAGTTTAACAGTTGATTCGGGTTCCACCCCAGAGGATATTTTTGCGAAGTTAAACTTGCCGCCACAACATTGCCATTTGGTATTAGTGAATGGAGTATATGTGCCTCCAGGCCAGCGCGCTTTTTATTCCCTTAAGGAAAATGACGCGCTAGCGGCATGGCCACCTATTGGTGGCGGCCTTGGATAATGAGTGAGCCAGTTGTTTTCAAGAAGGAAATGGCGATTACCCACCAAGATTTCATACGTCTTCTGACCAGAGCATACGTAGGCAAATGTATAGAAGTAAAAAATAACGAAATTTGTATTTTGGATGGCAGAAATAAAGTAGAAATAACTCTATCAGAAGAGTCTGAAAGGAAAATTGCATTAATAACGTTGCCTGTGACGCACGTGAAATTCTCACTTTTTGGATATGAAAATGCTGAAAGAGAAATAAAACGAGTTGAACGACATTTTCAGCGAGGCGGCGGTTAATTAACCCGTAGCCTCACATAAAACAATTCACATTTAGTGGAAAAAAGCATCTTATTTAAGACCTATGACTGATTTCGGTGACGCAATTAGCACAGCTTTCGCTTTGGTCGTTAGTTTAGACAGAGAACTAACGGAGGTTGTATTGCTATCTCTTAAGGTAAGCTTGAGCGCTGTTTTGATAGCATGCGTTATTGGTTTACCTATTGGTGCCGCTGTTGCTCTTTTCAGGTACCCAGGGCGCACACTTTCGATAGTTATGTTAAACGCGTTTATGGGTTTACCACCAGTTGTTATTGGTCTGATTGTTTATCT
>CAYRUX010000034.1:0-6752 GCA_964427515.1 uncultured Rhizobiaceae bacterium | reverse complement strand
CAAGGACATCACGATAACCCGAAGTTGTAATTAACGCAGTTTTGGGTCCTTTGCCTTCCAATAGTGAATTTAATACTACCGTAGTGCCGTGCACTATCTCGTTTACGTCGGAGAATGTTTCTGTCGCCATTCCAACTGCATTGAGGAAACCTTCGCTGACATTTTCCGGAGTCGTGGGCGTTTTACCAACAAAAAGTTAACCGTCCTCAAGTGCAACTACATAAGTAAAAGTGCCCCCAACATCAACAGCAATTTTCATATCGTCCTACTAGCACACATTAAGCCTTATATGAGAGGTGGTTCGGAAGTGATCTGTATTACGACGAGTCTAAATTAAGCTATAATCCTAAGTATTTTCCTAGTTTATTCTATAGGTTTTCATTCACCTATTCTATAGGTTTCCATTCACCGTTTGGTTTAACTGTTTTTACAATGGGTATAACTTCTTCTCCAAACTGCTGGATTTGGTCTTTTAATTCATTTACTGAGCCGGATGGACACATGAGCATACATACAACCAGAGAATATCCTGCTCCTGCAAGTTCTGCCAAGTGATCAATAATTTGGTTAGGGTTACCTGTAAGAGTTGGTCTAGGAGAGTTTTCCGCAGATGGTTTCTCACCATTTTCTAGATGTGCCCAGGCAGCGGCAATCATATGAAATTTATTGAGATTACGTTTTGCTTTGTCTGCTTCATGCCTAATTACATCTTGGAGCGACTTGTATAGGTCAGGGTCAAATAGTTGATCAAAAAAGAGTGGGAATAAGCCATCACATTGTTCAATCGCTCTGAGGGCACCGAATGGAGTATTTCCCCCATAAAGAATGGGAGGTCGAGGTAATTGCATCGGCTTGGGATCCATGGAAATATCATTAAAATGATAATATTTTCCTGAAAAACTAACGGTCTTGCTAGACCAACATTTTTTATAAATCTCGATACACTCACTAGTTCGTTCATTACGTGTTTCATAGCGAATTTCCAGTGCATCAAACTCTTCCCGTAACCATCCGGATCCAACCCCAAGCAGTAATCTACCGTGCGAGAGCAGATCAATAGTTGCAAACTGCCGAGCATCAGAGAGTGGGTGCCTATAGGGTGCGATTAAGACAGCAGTGCCAAGTTTTATGTGTGAAGTAGCAGCGGCCACTGATCCCATCAGTACAGCCCCGTCTAGAATATTGTGCTGTGATTGATACGGTCGTTCTCCCGAAGGATGCTGGCTTCCTGAAAGAGTGGGCATACATACGTGATCTGGAAACCATATCGAATGAAATGAGTTACTTTCCGCTAGTTGCGCTATTTCAACTGCACATATTTCATCAACTGGGGTGTGTTGCAGAACAAAAGCATCACCAACCCTTTTGCCTAGACCATGAGTGTTACCGTATAACCCAATTTCCATTTATTAATCCCTGTCTGGTTTTTCGGTTAGTTCAGATGATACTTAGACGGGATCCCAACTGAAAATATCTCCCGAGCGAGTTAGAGGAGCAAAATCTGACTCTAATGCTGGTATAGCTTGTTGTTGTATTGATTCAATATCCCACCCGTCACTCCGGTGCACGCTGCGAATAGGTGTGAAGGGGTCAAACAGAAAAATCTCATTGTGTCTGACGGCAAAAACTTGTCCGGTCACGTTGTTCGCAGCTTCAGATGCGAGAAATGCTGCTAGTGGTGCATTTTTTGCGGGCGTCATTTTTTTGAGTCGAGCCACTCTTTCTTTTTGATCATCCGTCTCGGCTGGAATTTCGTTGGTCATACGGCTCCATGCGAAAGGCGCTATGCAATTTGATCGGACGTTAAACCTTTTCATATCTAGGGCTATTGATTTCGATAATGCACAGATACCAAGTTTTGCTGCAGCATAGTTGGCCTGCCCAAAGTTTCCTATAAGTCCTGAGGTGCTGGTCATGTGTACAAAAGCACCTGATTCTTGTTTCCGAAAATGCTCGCCTGCAGCACGGCTCAGGAAGAAGCTGCCATTCAGGTGGACGCCGATTACGGAAAGCCATTGTTCCGGTGTCATCTTGTGGAAAATGGTGTCTCTCAAAATTCCAGCATTATTAACGACTATATCTATGCGCCCGAATTCACGAATTGCAGTTTCGACAATTGCGCTTGCACCTTCCCAAGAATCCACACTATTCGTATCAATAACTGAGCGACCTCCTGCGGTATCTATTATATTTTTGGTCTCTTCCGCGGGGGTGGAAGAACCACCTTCGCCTGTTACGGACACCCCAATATCATTTATAACAATAGAGGCATCCGTTTTTGCCAGCGCAATTGCTATTTCTCTACCGATTCCACCACCAGCACCTGACACGATAGCAACTTTTCCAGTATTCACAGCTTTTCTCCTTAGTAGGGGGACTAAAGTCCATAGGTTATTTTTATAAGCTAACTGCCAAGCGGTTCCTGGCAACAAACTATTTCGGGGTTATAAATCCATTGCTAAGTACAACTAGATTTCGTTCGATTGCGGTCGCTTGAAAGGTTCCATTTTCCCAAGCTTGAATTACAATTGTATCTCCTGGGAATACTGGTGCTGAGAATCGCGCAGACATAGTTCCGAATTGATGTAGGTCACCATCAAAGACGATATTTATGAGCGCCTGACAGGCGATGCCAAAAGTACAAAGTCCATGAAGTATAGGTTTGGCAAATCCAGCGGCTTTAGCTGCTTCCGGATCAATATGAAGGGGGTTTGGGTCACCATTAAGTCGATATATTAGAGCTTGCTCGGGTCGTGTATGAATGGTGAAAGATGGAAGTAGTTTGCCAGAAGGTTCGGGTGGAGGAGGTGGAACCTTTCCTGAAGGTCCTCCATAGCCACCGTCGCCACGCAGCATTATAGTTCTCCGTTCGGTGGCTAGAAGTTTTCCTGATTTTTTATCCGAGAGTGATTTTTCTAAATATAAAAGCGCACCTTTAGTTTTGCCTTTATCGATTATGTCCGTGATTCGTGTTTTGCCAATTACGGTTCCGGAGCTTGGAATAGGGTTTTCAATTGTAATTTCTTGCGCAGCATGAACAAGTTTTGTGGCGTTGACCGTAGTACGAGAATCCCCAAGCCAAAAACCAGGGTGACCGAGAACAGTACAAAAAGAGGGAATTACCTCGGGGCCATTTGCTTCGTTTGTAAACTGCAATTGCCAAGGATCAAGCTGGTTTTGGCCGACACCTACGGATAGCGCGTACCTGATAGCGTCAAACACTGAAAATTCTTGGTGAACATCAGGTATATCAAAAGCCATTAATTGCTCGTAGTTCACAAATTGCGTTCCTTTTTGATATCGAGCTAATTTAATGGTACAAGGTAGAACGAGTCAAAAAGGCAATTTTATTACCCATTGTAGTGACCAATTATCGCTATACTAGAGACGTTTTGAACTGGATGTCCCCCTAGGTTGTGGGTCAGTCCGTAATTCATATTTTTTATTTGTCGGTCACCGGCACGACCCTGAAATTGAAGAAACATTTCATAGAGCATACGTAGGCCAGAGGCTCCGATCGGGTGACCAAAACATTTTAAGCCACCATCAATTTGGCAGGGTATTTGTCCATCAGCATCAAAGCGACCGTCTAAAACAGCTTTCCATGCGCTTCCCTCATCCGCAAGATCAAGGTCTTCCATCGTGACCAATTCCGTAATTGAGAAACAATCATGAACTTCCGTAGCGCTTATTTCTTTTCTGGGATCCTTTATCCTAGCTTCAGAATATGCCTTTTTAGCTGCGATTCGGGTCGTCTTGATGTGTGCTCCATTCCAGCTGTTGAAACCTGATTCTTCACCGTTGGACACGCTCAGTTGTAGCGCCTTAACTGCAACGACATTAGTTTTCCCCAGGCTTAAGGCTATTTCTGGTGTTGTAACTATTGCACATGCTGCACCGTCACTGACCCCACAACAGTCGAAAAGGCCAATCGGTTCAGCGACCATGGGAGCATTTATTGCCTGTTCATGCGAAATTTCCCGCCTCAGATGGGCCTTTGAATTCTTAATGCCATTAGCATGACTTTTGACGGATACATGAGCCATGGCTCGTTTGAGGTCTTTTTTATCAACCCTGTGTGCGCCCCTATAACCTGTTGCCAGTTGGGCAAAAGCCCCTGGAGCTGAAACTGTCGGTGTAAACAAATCGTTTGTCACGCCGCGTCCACGTGCTGGCAGTCCTCCATATCCTGTGTCTTTTAGTTTTTCGACGCCTAGAGCGAGTGCAAAATCTGCAGTTCCTGAGGCGACTGCATAACATGCACCCCGAAAAGCTTCGGTTCCACTTGCGCACATATTTTCCACATGTGTTACCGGTATATATGCAAGTCGAAGTGCCGTGGCTAATGGTATGGCACTTGGCCCGACATTCACTGCGTCAAAAGCTGTGCTTAACCATGCAGCATCAATCTGTGAGCTATCTATACCTGCATCTGCCAGGCATTCTTCATACGCTTCTGACATTAAGTCAGCCGGCTCAGACTCCCATCGTTCTCCAAACTTCGAGCAACCCATTCCCAATATTGCAACTTTGTCTCTAATGCCGCTAGCCATACTAATTCTCCACAATTTATTTTTCTATTCCGGTGATGCTTTCCAAAAGTATTGTCGCATACCCCTGTTCTCGTCTATGTGTTTAATCCGAAAATGCATTCGTGTTTGGACGCCGACGTCAAAAGTTTCGGGATCCAAGTCTGCAAACTCCACCATCATTCTTCCGCCACCCTCAAATTCTACAAGCCCAAAATAAGCTGGCGGCTCCATAGAAAATACAAGATGGTCGGCTGTAAAAGTTTTTACTCGTGCTGGAGTTAACGACATGGCATGGGGCTGCTGAGTATTTTTTGCCCCACAGTTTGGGTTAACACAATAAGTCGTCTTTGGGTACTGTATGGTTCCGCATTGGGAGCATTGGCCACCCTTAAAGCCGGTAACCCCTTCCTTATTTCGGTACTGTGCGGTGAGGGCTGGGGGTCTATCTAGCTCTGCTCTTTTGCCAAATTCACGGTCTATAGTACCGCTAAAGGTGAGAAATTTGTCGTAATTTCTTTCTTCTACTTTCCTATTTAGCCAACCTTTTATCCCGCGATTGGGCTGAGAATGTGATATGGCTTCTGTAACTTCAAAAACCAATGCGTCGCAACCTTGCCCGAAGCCTGATAACACTAATTTTTGCCCTGAGGCGGACTTTGCAAGTGTATATGCGAGCATTAAAAGAGGATGTGCTGTCCCGCATATACCTATAGTATCTATCATGGTATCTACGACAGAACTTTCCCGAATACCGCAGCTCTTAGCTATAGAATCAGGTACACGACCATATTGGCATGGGACTATAAGGTGATCTATATCTGATCCGGCGAGGCCGCCTTCTTGGAGAGCCATGGTAATAGCCTTAGGTACTGTCTTTAGCCAACCTTCCTGACGGATCCATCTATCTTCCCAAGCATAATCATATTTATCTCCACTTGCTCTGAAATGATCTATGAAATCATCGTTGATTGTTGCAGATCCTAGAAACCTCACCCCTAGCCCGTCCTGACCCAGAATAAAAGCGGCAGCGCCATCTCCTGAAATCATTTCCATATGACTTCCCGCGCGTGCTTTGCGGTTATCAGAACCTATCAATAAAACATCCCCACCTTGCGCAGAGGTAGTATCCAAGGCCGCTAAAAGAGATGTTGTGGCAGCTCGTAGGCTTCCGCCTACATCCATAGTTCTAACGTCTTCTGGAAAATTTAATGCCTCAGCAATTACTCCAGCGTTTTGGCGTACGGCAAATGGTAATGTTGTTGAAGCCAGTATGACAGCCTCTACCTCTTCAGGCAAACTTGTGACATCTCGTGCTGCCTCAACACCCATTGTGATTGAATCTTCGTCCCAACTACACATAGTTCGTTCACCCCGAGCAAGGCCTTTAAGGGACGGATCAAACCAACAATTGGCCTCAGCAATTACGTCGCGTTGTAGTCGCCGGCGCGGCAAATAGGCGCCGAATGCTTTGATTCCAACCAATTTACACCTCCAAGGGAAATTCTTGGTTATAAAGACATGATTTGCTAGAAATAGCAATTAAGAGAGAGCATAATGTAGACATTACAATAGCAGCGTTTGCAAAATATTCCAGGCTATATGTCTTTTTTGCCATGTGCACCAAGGGGGAAATGATGCAAAGTAAATATAACGAAATTTCGGGCTATTGTGCGCTTTGTTGGTCTCGATGTGGTTGTATTTCAAAGATTCAGGATGGGATTCTAATTTCCGTTGATCCAGATCCAGATCACCCTACTGGTGCATCGCTATGTGCAAAAGGGAGAGCGGTTCCTGAAAAAATTTATCATAAAGACCGCATTCTTTATCCAATGAAGCGTTCACGTCCAAAAGGAGACAAGGATCCCGGTTGGTCACGAATATCCTGGGACGAGGCGTTGGATACAATTGTGAATCAGTTGAATCTTATCGCCAAAGAATTAGGCCCCGAATCCGTTAGCTTTGGAATTACGACGCCTGCAGGCACTGCAATGAACGATGGTTACGCGTGGGTTGAACGTTTCAGGCGAGTTTTTGGGAGCCCAAATGCAGCAATTGCTATGGAGCTTTGTGGGTTTTCTAGAGATATGGTTTTCCCCTATACATTCGGTGTGCCGCTGCCCATGCCAGAACATAAGTATTCAGACTGTATTGTTTTGTGGGGGCATAATCCGAGTGTTACCTGGTTAGCTCACGCTAAACGTATTCTGGATGCAAAAGCGC
>CAYRUX010000033.1:0-3547 GCA_964427515.1 uncultured Rhizobiaceae bacterium | reverse complement strand
GTAAGAGATGCTATTGCTCGCCTAAAAAGAAAAGGTGCACAAGTAAGTAAAGTATCTAATCCAATGCACGAAGATGCATATCATATATGGAATACAATTATAGTAGAAGGTGCATCTGCTTTCATGTTGAAATGTAACAATGTCGGCACTAACTGGTCTGGATTCTATAATACTCAACTTCTGGACAACGTCGCTAAATCCGGCAAAGCAAGAATTAATGACCTCTCAGTTACAGCAAAACTAGTATTACTAGCTGGAGAATACATGCAAACAGATTACTATGGTCGTTATTATGCAAAAGCTCAGAATATTCGGGGTCAAATTGCAAAATCTTATAATGATTTACTACAAAAATATGATGTTTTGGTAATGCCTACTACTCCAATGCGGGCCACAAAACTCCCAGCGACAGATGCACCTATTGAAGAAAGAATGGGTGTCGCTTTGAGTATGATACACAACACGGCAGCATTTGACCTGACAGGCCACCCCGCCGTAAGTGTACCATGTGGAATGAGCAACAACCTACCAGTTGGTCTGCAAATTGTTGGAAAACATTTTGACGATTTAACAGTATTACAGGTTGCTGATGCCGTTGAAAAATGCGGTAATTGGAAAAATATGTAGTAAATTTGCAACACAAGTTTAAATGGAAAGCTGATTTCCCAAACAAAATTTACCACCCTGGAAAGCCATTTTATTGGAATTCCAGGGTGGATATCCAAACAAATACCTTACATTTTCGTTTGAAGCCCTTCGGATCGTGCATAATTATTCAAATACAATAATTGCGATATGAGCTAACTGGTGCCTTGAAAGTTTTTTTTTAATATAACTTAAATTGACTTTTCAATTTTCTACTTTGTGTATAATATCCTATTTTAAAGCAGATAAGAGGGTGACGGGTTGTCCGGAGCTTTTCTTATGAGACACTAGTTCGGTGGTTAGCCAGGTTATACTTCCCAAACATTGTGAACGTAAATTCTGGAGCACTGTAAGGAGTGGCTTTCCATCTATGTTATGTCGTGAAAGGAAAAAAAATTATCATGGCTACAGGTACAGTTAAATGGTTTAATCCAACTAAGGGATACGGCTTTATTGAGCCAGAGGATGGCTCAAAGGACGCGTTTGTACACATTAGTGCAGTCGAACGATCCGGCCTACCAGGTCTTACCGAAGGACAAAAAGTGTCTTTCGAGTTGGTGTCAGGTCGCGATGGGAAAATGGCAGCAGAGAATTTGTCCATTGTAGAATAAATTTATAAGCTTTAGCTAGGGAATTAATTCAGACACTCAACACAAAATTTAGTTCTAACTCGATGTCCTACCGTCAGACATTCTAGCATATTTATAATTTAATGTTGAGGGAAGCGTGCTCGAACAACGCAATGTTCAAAGCGCTGTGCGTTTATGCGCGCGTCTCTTTAGCTTTTAGATTTTGTCATTGATTACACAATATGACGATTTAAATAGTTATATGCACTAATGTTAGTGCAAACTTTAAGATATAATTGCTAGTAAAATAATTATTACTTAATGAATGTGTTTAGAGACTATCCCGCATGACATGACTCAAACTGCTGTATAACCTCCGTCTATAACAAGTTCTGTTCCTGAAGAAAAACTAGAATCTTCTGATGCCAGGTAGACTACGCCATCAGCAATATCTTGAGTGTCTCCCACATTTCCAATGGGATGAAAAGTACTGAATTTTTTCTTACCTATTTCAATATCGCCATACATTCGCATTGCAGTTTCTTCCATCATATCTGTGTGAATAAATGCTGGATGAATTGAATTAACCCGTATGTGGTCTTCTGCACATTCGATCGCAGCGCACTTTGTAAATAGTTTAACGGCCGCTTTACTAGCAGTATAAGCAGATAAATTAGCAGCTCCAGTTATGCCGAGCACTGATGACAAATTAATGATGGAACCTCCGCCGGCTTTTCGCATTACAGGTATTGTATATTTAGTTCCTAAAAACACTCCTTCCATATTTACTGACATGATGCGACGCCAATCTAAAAGGCTTGTATTCTCAATAGAATCAGAAATTGTAACACCTGCATTATTTACAAGTATATTCAATGTTCCATGTTCTTTTTCTATATATTCTATGCAATGTTTCCATTCATCTTCTGAACAAACATCTAGCTGTACGAATTTAGCGACACCATTCTGATCAATAATTTCTTTTACCACCAGCCTACACGCATCCGGATCTCTTCCAGAAACAATCACTTGTGCCCCCTCTTCAGCGAGTCGGAGCGCAATGGCACGGCCAATTCCCCTAGTAGCACCGCTGACCAGTGCAACTTTGTTTTCTAAACGGTTCATATACCCGCTCCTTTCAAACAACAATATACAAATATCACTAAAATAATATAGATGTATGAATGCTACCCTACCATTCTGTATCACAGAATGAGAAATTCTCTCAGTAGAACGGTCTATTAATTTGCTAACTTGAGAAACAAGTTAACTTTTGGTTTAAATAACTTTGATAAGAACTTGTATAAATGAAATGCATAACAGGCAACTTTTAATGGCCTTATCAAGATATATTATATTACCGTATTACGGTTATTTGCCTTAAAGCTGCTGATGCAAATAGATTACCGCATTGCCCGCTGTTACTGAACTACCCCCATCATTATCTAGATCGGAGATTTTATCTAAACGTATCAGAGCCAGCCCTTCATTGTTAATTGATGTATAGAGTGTTCCCACCTCTTTATCACCTATTTTTACTGGCGTATTTGCGATTGGCAGCTTGCCATCCAAAACTCCAACTCTGACTAAACGCCTACGAGCTAAACCTCGATATTTTGTTCGTGCAGTTAATTCCTGACCAATATAACATCCTTTTTTAAAATCAACCCCGTTTAAATCCTCAAACCCATAATCTACCAGTATCGCCTTTCCTACTTCCATATCTCTACTACCATCAGGTATACAAGCTAGGATTCTTGCTTGCTCATAGTCAACTATATCTCCCGGTGCGATATTGTTATCTTCCATGATTTGTGTTCCTTGCAATCTCGGCAGCAAAGCTCTGAAACCTGGCATCACTGGCCTCGGGTCTCGATAAACTAGGCCCTCCTTCCCAAGTTTACTAGTCATCCCGGATTCGGAGCCCACACTGAACAAATGTTCAGTTTCATCTCCAATAATTGCTATAACCTCCCAATCTTCTGTAGAATCAAGTATCTCAACATCAGCACGCAATTTATAATTTGCCAACCGACCCCCTAGATCCTTAATGCGCAGACTTTCACAATCAATCAAATAATATGTTTTCCAGCAAGAAACCATGAAGTCGTGCAAAAACTTACCCTGAGGCGTAAGCATAGCTGCATATATAGTATTGGCTTCGTCTACCTTATTAATATCATTAGATATCAGACCCTGTAAAAAACTTGATGCGTCTGAGCCACCTACGCTAATAATACCTCTGTTTTCTAATTTGATGTACTTTGGCGCCATTTAAGTTACCCTAAAACTAGATATTTTATAAAAATCTACTAACTTGAATCTAATATTAT
>CAYRUX010000032.1:0-4538 GCA_964427515.1 uncultured Rhizobiaceae bacterium | reverse complement strand
CCAGTTTTCCTTGCCACAGCCTTTCGAGCTATTGCCCCCAATGCCTCCTCGGCAAAAGTTAATTCAACCTCTTCCATATCAAATAATTTACGATATTGCTTCACTAGTGCATTTTTCGGAGCAGTAAGAATTTCTACCAACGCATCTTCATTTAAATCTTCCAAAGTTGCTATAACTGGTAGTCTGCCAACAAATTCCGGAATCAGTCCAAATTTAAGTAAGTCCTCAGGTTCAATTTCTCTTAATATATCACCTGTTTTTCTCTCGTCTGGTGCTCGTACGTCAGCGCCAAACCCCATTGAAGTGCCTCGTCCACGCTCTGCTATAATTTTTTCTAGACCGGCAAAGGCACCTCCACATATGAACAGAATATTAGTAGTATCAACTTGAAGAAACTCCTGCTGTGGATGTTTTCGCCCGCCTTGAGGCGGGACAGAAGCAATGGTGCCTTCCATTATTTTTAAAAGAGCTTGTTGCACTCCTTCACCCGAGACGTCGCGGGTAATAGAAGGGTTATCCGATTTACGTGCAATCTTATCTACTTCATCTAAATATACTATTCCACGTTGAGCACGCTCCACATTGTAATCAGCAGATTGCAAAAGCTTCAATATAATATTCTCTACATCTTCGCCAACATAACCTGCTTCGGTAAGTGTGGTAGCATCAGCCATTGTAAACGGTACATCGAGAATTCGCGCCAGAGTTTGGGCTAAAAGAGTTTTTCCACACCCGGTCGGACCGATTAGCAGTATATTTGATTTAGCAAGTTCCACCTCGTTACTTGTACCACCATGAGCTAACCGTTTATAGTGATTGTGAACTGCCACAGAAAGCACCCTTTTTGCGTACTTTTGGCCGATAACATAATCCTCAAGAACCTCACTTATTTCGGTTGGCGTCGGCACCCCATCACGGTTTTTTACTTTAGAACCTTTGTGTTCTTCGCGAATAATATCCATGCAAAGCTCTACGCATTCATCGCATATGAATACTGTAGGCCCAGCGATTAGTTTTCGCACCTCATGCTGGCTCTTGCCACAAAAAGAACAATAAAGTGTGTTCTTAGAATCACCGCCACTGGATTTATTCATCGCTGCTCCGGTCAATTATGCCCCGAAGGGCCGATAACATTCATACGGTGAGAAATGTATTAAGGAATTTTTTATCCACCGCCTAGAATTTGGAAACAAGAGTCGCATCCCAATGTGCTACTTGTCTAGCCAAATTTAATAAATTTACTTAACAACTTGATCTTAGTTACAAAAAAGAGCCACAGAATTTCCTATTAAAATATATTATGAGGTCGTAATATCCTCACTTTGTTCGTCTTCAATGCGGTGGACAACCACATCATCTACAATACCAAACTCTTTTGCTTCTTCTGGGGTAAAAAACTTATCTCTTTCTAAGTTTTCTTCAATTATTTCAACGGGCTGCCCGGTGTGGTTGACGTAAATCTCATTGAGCCGTTTCCGTAATGCAAGTATTTCCTTAGCATGGATCTCTATATCAGTGGCTTGACCTTGAAATCCTCCCGAAGGTTGATGAAGCATTATGCGAGAATTGGGTAGTGCAAACCTCTGTCCTTTCTCACCAGCTGCTAGCAGTAGTGATCCCATGGAAGCAGCCTGACCTATGCATAATGTAGCCACCGCCGGCCTTATGTACTGGATCGTGTCATATATCGCCAATCCAGATGTTACCAACCCACCTGGTGAGTTAATATAAATTGAAATATCCTTATTTGGATTCTCAGACTCAAGAAAAAGCAACTGGGCAGTAACTAAACTTGAAACATCATCTTGAACACCGCCGGAGAGAAAAATAATACGTTCTTATAATAATCTAGAAAAAATATCATATGAGCGTTCACCACGATTTGTTTGCTCCACTACCATTGGAACAAGAGTATTTGAGTATGTTTCAATAATATCTGCTGCCATCACTGCCCCCCTTATAAACTATGTAATTTTATTGGATATCAATCCTTATTCGTTTTCCGAGACGTCCTGGCAGAAGGAGTGCTTTTTTTACTTCTGCCTTTCGTCGACTTAAGGTTCTTACCAATAGATTTGCGTTTAGGCTTTTCAGTTGTTTTACTTTTCGATGATTTTTCTGAAGTAGAGCCTGCACTTTTTGAAGTATTTTTTCTTCTAACCGATTTTTTGCCTTTGCTTGAATTTTTACTATTCTCATCCTCATGACTCTCTTCATCAGGGTCTTGAAATAACGTTTCTGATGAAACCTTATTATCCGTAACACTTGCTAATTCAGTAACAAATGTAACTACTTTATCCTCAAATACTGGCGCCCGGAACCTCTCAAGAGCATTTGGGTTTGTTTTATAATAATCCAATACCTGTTGCGGGTTTGACATGCCACGAGCCCCTTCCAATGCGGCATTTAATAAATCATCACGTTCCACAGATATATTATTTTGACTTCCTATTTCGGATAACAACAGACCTAATCTTACCCGACGTTCAGCAATACCCTTATACTCTAATTGAGCCTCTTCTTCGCTTTTACCAAGTACGTCCTCATAACTAGACTTAGATTGTTCCAGATCTTTCTTTACCTGTTCCCATATAACCTCATATTCCTGCTCCACCATTCCTTCAGGAACCGGAAAAGTATACTGGTCAGCCAACGCATCTAGTAAAGACCTTTTTAATCTCGATTTTGAAGCCTGCTCAAATTCTTCACCTAATCTTTCTTTAACCATTTCCTTAAGAGCTTCTAGGTTGTCAAAACCATGTTTTTTAGCCATGTCATCATTTACGATCACTTCAGAGCGTTCTCGAATCTCTTTTATATCAACCTCAAATAGTGCTGGCTTGCCGGCAGCATCTTCTTGCGGATAATTATCTGGAAATGTCACATTAACTTCTACTTTCTCTCCCACTTTAACGCCAACTAGCTGTTCCTCAAAACCCGGAATAAATGAACCACTTCCCAATTCAACCTGAAAATCTTCTGCTTTGGCTCCATCAATTTCAGTGCCTTCAATACTGCCTTTGAAATCAACTAATAATGCGTCACCTACTTCTGCAGCTCTTGGGGTGCTAATTGGATCATATTGTTTATCTGCATCAGCAATTCTTTGGACACCATCGTTAATATTACTCTCGCTCACTTCGGCTATAGACCGAACTAATGACATATCAGATAAATTGTCTAGTTTTACTTCTGGCAAAATTTCAATATCTAATTTGTACTGAAGGTCTTTTCCCTCACTGTATTCTGTAATTTCAATTTTAGGCTGTAATGCTGGTCTCAATTTTCGATCTTCCATCGCCTTTTGCGTAGTAGCTTGTATTGTTCTCTCAATGACTTCTCCCAATACTGATGGACGGTATTGGCGTCGAATGATGGAAATAGGAACCTTGCCAGGGCGGAACCCTTTCATTTTTGCTGACTTACTTATCTCAAGCAGCCGGTTTTCTATGTCCGATTCTAGTTCAGAAGACGGAACTGTAATTTCAAATCCTCTTTTAAGTCCCTCAGATAGAGTTTCACTAACATTCATAATTCACCATTCTCAGGTTTTAATAACATTTTTAATACGTATACATATATCAGGCTTAATACCAATCATAATCACATTAAAGGCTGGTGCGGGCGAAGGGACTCGAACCCCCACGATTTTCACCACGTGGTCCTAAACGACGCGCGGCTACCAATTCCGCCACGCCCGCGCTCAATTTCATACTGGTCATCCATCAAACTTATTATGTTTAAGTACCTCATACTGAAATATTACACGAAAAATATATCACTAACATATGAGACGCTCAAAAGAGCAACCATAAATCTGTGTGTTTTCAATGCACACATGATAAAGCTATAGATTACATAAAGTTTGATATAAGTTATTACACTAACACAACATAAGCCTGACATTTAAATACTTAAGATCATTAGTCAATAGCCTGACCTAAATAACGAAGAAGATTTAATTCAGTTGGAAGTGCATCTGCTAAATCTTCAGAAATTAGACCCGGCCCAAACTTTCTAGAAATTTCACCGTGCAACCATACTGCAGCTGAGGAAGCTTCAAACAATTCCATTCCTTGAGCTGCCAAGCCCAATACGAATCCAGCCAGAACATCTCCCGAACCGGCAGTAGCGAGATGTGGGGAGGCATTTGTATTTATTACAACACGTCCGTCTGGTGCCGCAATAACGGTATCAGGCCCCTTATATATAACAATAGCACCCGAACACTCAGCAGCTTCCCGAGCTTGTTCAACTTTGCTAATATTATGTTTTTTATTAACACCAAATAGCCCAACAAACTCACCGTGATGTGGTGTCAAAACAACTTTTGAATGAATTGAATTAAATAGCTCCGTTGAGTAATTATCAAAGGATGTCAATGCATCTGCGTCGAGTACGCAAATTTTTCCAGTTCTGAGGATTTTAAAAATAATATCTCGAGTGCCCGCACCAACACCAAAACCAGGGCCAACTAAAACGGCATTTTTTCTTTTATCATCTAGGTGACTTTCCAAATCCAATAATGAGCCAAGCAT
>CAYRUX010000031.1:0-3887 GCA_964427515.1 uncultured Rhizobiaceae bacterium | reverse complement strand
GTTACTAACATAGCTTCCGGCGATGGTATTATATGTGGCAACACACGGCATCGAATATTAAAACGTTCAAGCTCCATTAGATTCTCATCCGTCCTTATTGCAGCGAACTGGATAATCTGGTCGAACGCGCTCTTCAAGCCGGTTGTTTCAGTATCGTAGAATATATAATCCATCTATATTGCACCTTTAGTGTTAGACTGTTATGCAGCTCCCCCCCCCTTTCAATCGAAGGGTTAATCTACAATAAAGACCTTGGCGCCACCTTCAGTCACAACCCGATGAGCTTTTGTATCGTCCGCCACTTGCCAGCTCTGGTATGGCTTAAGATCCACCGAACCGTCGTTCGGGGTTTCCAAGCTCAGTTTGCCTTCTAGGACTAGTAAAATGTGACCCTTGTTGCACCAGTGGTCAGCGAGATAGTTTTTAGAATATTCCACCATACGTAAACGCAAACTTCCAAACTGCTGTGTTTGCCAATACGCAATGCCGGTTTCGCCAGGATATTCTAGTCGCGCAATATCAGGCCAGTTTGTTATGCTAAATGGTATGTCAGTTATCCTCACGATACGTCAGCCTTTCTCATAACCTAAAAAGTGACACATAAAATCTCAGCAGTTTATTTACACATATCTATACACTGCTTGGTTGCAAGTTGATTATTCGATAATTTCACCATCAACTAATGCAATGGCCTCAATTTCGATTTCGAGCTCTGGCAACGCTAAACTGCTAACCTCAACTATCGTATCTGCCGGGTACGGGGGAGAGAAAAACTTTTTTCGAAGAGCAATAATTTTGGAAAAATTTTTCATATTAGTAATAAAAATAGTCACTTTAATAATTTTAGAAAGATCTGACCCACCCAGTTGCAAAATAGTCTCTAAGTTTTGAAATGTTTGTTTTGCCTGCCTATCAAAGTCGCCTGCCCCGACGACCTCACCGTCAGTGTTAATAGCAGCTTGTCCTGATATGTATATTACATTATCTACACGATACGCTTGAGCCAAATGAAAGGCTTCGTATGGATCTGGATTAGTTTTAATACGTATTGCCTGCTGAATCATGGGAAACCTCCAAAAAATAATTTTGAGATATTTTGACTAGGACAGCGAATGGTGGTTAACGATATTGTTGGAAAGTTCTGGTTCATTTGGGCACATTATCCACGTGTAAATTGTATCGAACAATTAGTGCTTCTTGAGTCAAGGAAGCATGAAGAGTAAGTAATATTAGCCGGTTATCCAAACTATCTTCAATGCCAATGGCTACCTGCAATCTTTTTTCAAGAAGTGCTCTATGAGCCTCACCATGTTCCTCATAAAACCCCTGATCACCGAGCATGCAATAAGCTAGCATATTTGCAGCAAAAGTGCAGGATTTGATGCAGGGTTTTTCTCCTTTTCCATCTTCTTTGAGTATTTTAAGTGTAGTAATTTTTACCGCATCCGGAATAAGACGAGGATGCAAGCCAGAGGAACGCAAGGCGTCATCTAATATCCGGGTTTCATGGGACCGACCAAAAAGGTTTGGAAAAATTAAGGGAAACATCGTTTTATTGCTGCTGGCGGCTGTTTTCTAATTCATTTAATTTTATCTGTAGTGCCAAAATTTTGGAATAAATCCGACACTGGGACAATCCTCCCGCTATAAACCATAATCCCGCTTGTTCAGTCTTGGTCCACATATTACGTAATTCTTGAGTCTCTTTGTCAAATCCCCATATTGGCCCAATCTTATCGGCAAGTTTAGTACCAAAACATTTTTTTACATGAAAGTCAGGGCCTTTGTAGCCAGTAGCAAAAACAACAATATCGGCTGGCAAAACATGTCCATCCGAAAGACATAACCCTTTTTCTTGGAAGTTTTTAACTTTCCTGAAATTAATTAGTTTTATACTTCCATTGGCGATCAAGTCAGAACACCCAATATTAAAATAATAACCGCCTCCAGTTTGCAGATACTTAAATTGCCAACCGGTTTCCTCTTCTCCGAAGTCAAGTTGAAATCCCACTTTCTCTAGTTTCTTCAAGATTTCTTTGTCGTATTGTTTTGACTGTTCAGTGAGCATTTGGTGTGATTTCTTGAGAGGTTCAAAGGGGGTGCCAGCAGCCAGTAGGTCACAATCTTCTATATCTGGCCCTTCATGATAAAGGGAATAGACCAGTTGAGCACTCGGTTCGATATTTGTTATTAGGGTAGAGCTTCGCTGAACCATTGTAACATGAGATCCGTGATTATACAGGTCTTGGGCGATATCGTGTCCGCTATTACCTGTTCCTATCACCAGTGCGTTCAAATCCTTCCACTTAGAACCATCAGTGTAATTTTCCGAATGAATAATAGTTCCCTTAAATCTTTCTTTTCCCTTAATATCAGGCATGTTTGGTGATCCGCTTATCCCTGTCGCCATAACAATGTGCCGTGGCTCAATATTTAATTGCTTACCGTTAGGTAATTCTAAATCAACTTTCCAATGCATTAGTTTTTGATCATAGTTTGCATTGCAAAAGTTAGTCTGCGTCCAAACATTAAGCTTCATTCTCTCTGCGTAGGCTTCAAACCAGTCTGCTAGCTGATCTTTTGGAATATAGGTTGGCCAATGGTCTGGAAATTTTAGGAATGGAAGATGGTTGACGGATGTTTGATTGTGAAGCGTTAGCGACCGATAACGGTTGCGCCAATTATCACCCACTCGATTATGTTTTTCTATTACAATAGTATCTATACCTTGCTTTCCAAGTTGCGCTGCTGTTGAAAGGCCCGCTTGTCCAGCTCCAACCACTAAAACAGTCGGCTCTTCTCTTGTGTATTTTTTATTAAATGTTTGTCTTTTGGGTAGTTTAAAAGCAGAAGCTCCATGACCGGATGATATTGCTTTTTGGCTCAGGTTTTCATTGTTAGTAGATTTTATTGTTTTTAATCCCTGTAATACTGTTCCTATGGTCCAGGCCTTGCAGTGGTTAGTACGTTTAGTTGGCACTGCAAGGCGAAGGATTCCGCTGGCAGTCCCTTGCGACGTATCAAAAGTAAACAGTGCTTCCAGTACCTTCCTTCCAGATCTAGTAACATAGCGTGGCTGAACTCGATCAGGGTCAATCGCAAATGATGACAATCGGTTTTTTGCGGTAAAAGATAATAGCTCGTTTGCAATATAATTTATGCTGGTTACTGTTTTTACTGTTCCGGAAATTGCTAGAAGGTCTCTCCAGTGACTATTCTTTATAAAAAGTTCCTTAATGAGTGTGGGATTATTATCATTTAGAGCTCCTTCGAACCTAGATAGCCAACTTTCTACAATCTCATGTTGAGTTTGATTTAATTTAGTCATGACCATTCATTCAGACAGTTGATTAAAAATATACTTATATTTTTGCAATGCTATTAATTTGTTAAGTTATCACTGTTTTCTATTTCATGTTGAGTAGTAATTGCTGGCTACGATTTTAATTTATTAAGTATTGCTAAAACTACCAATTTGGGTAATGACACTTTAACTCTATTAAGATCTCAATATAATTTTTACTGTATGTATAAAACTGTTATTTGTTTAAGACACCAACCTTTTCTGGTTCCTTTTTGGATTTGCCCTGATAAATGAGAATTTCGAGTTCGATTATTCAATCCCGACATATATTTATGCCTGCCATTGCGCTTCTTGGCATTTTATATAGTGGCATATTTCCTGTTAACCGTGTAAGTGCGGAATGTGGCGATCCCTACAGAGGATACGTTTTTTGGTTTTCGCGCGTCAGTTCCATAGTTCTATTATTTGTAGGTTTTCTGAGCCGTCAATTGCCAACTTTTAGCTTCGCACATATTCGGGCATATGCTATTCTTGGAATTGTAGGGGTGGCGCTTCCCGTTCCGTTACTTACGTTTATTGCTCC
>CAYRUX010000030.1:0-3189 GCA_964427515.1 uncultured Rhizobiaceae bacterium | reverse complement strand
CCTGAAAAGCCATTGCAGCGTCCATTAGTCCAATCTGAGGGAACGCTACTAGAGCAGCCCGACCTGCAAACTCAGGATTAATCAACTCTTTCCATGATTCTATTGGCCGACCAATAATGTCCGGACGTATGCCAAGAGTATCTGCATTATGCAGAACTGGATGATTAGTTATCCACTTTGTCGATCCAGGTTTTGCAAAATCACGACTATCTATACCCGATGTATAACCAACGGTACTTGGGTTTTGTCCGTCGCCATACCACGCGTCTGGCCAGATTTTTCCAGGACCTTTATATAAATCTACCACTTGATCCCATTCAGGAAGTTTCGTTGTATCCCATGCCTGAAATTTACCGGATGGCCACATCGTCCTCATCGTCATAAACGGTGGTTCAAACAAGTCTGCAGACTTTGGTTGGTTTAAGCCACGAGTAATAATGTCGGGAATAGAGGCTGCTGTCTGCTTTACCTTAAACGGCAGGGCCTCATTTGCCATTTCCTCTAATTGTGGCATATTTGAGACTGCCATACCCAGAGTTCGGACCTCCAAGTCATCTTGTGCCCAAATTGTCGGAAATCCACCAATTGTAGAGCCGGCCGCTAAACCAGCCACCGCTGCTGTTCCTTTCAGCATTCCACGCCTACTCAATCCCTTCTTAGTCTTTTTTTGTTGTATTTCTTTCATCTTCCTCTCCTGCTCTCAGTTATCTAAATGTACAAACTAAATCAATTGCCTTGTTGGACTAGAAAATTCCTCGCTTTTCTCTGAAGGTATTTAAAAAGCCCTAGTCAAAACTCTCTCCAATAATATTTTTGTCTCCAATAGCTTCGTCTAACATCCGACCATCACCCGCAGCCCAAGTAGCAACGACATTATCACCTACATTAGCTGGTTTCTTAAAAAACTCATAATCTTCAATGACCGCAACTAAACGCTCATCATTTGGTTTAACGATAGTAACCTTTACCCAATTTCCCTGATATTCAAGCGCGTGAACAACACCGGAAACGGCATTGTTTTCAGCATCCTCCTCTGACGCCAAGTGTACTTTATCGCGACGAACGCCAAAACTGACTACATTACCCACTTCTTTGCCATTGGCACCAACCTGATACAACTGACCATCGTCACCCTTCAGCTTTGTCGCACTGTTTTTTACTTCTGCAACTGTGCCCTTTAGAACATTCCAGCCACCCATAAATTCCGCTACATAGGTCGTCTGAGGCTGTGAATATATTTCAACAGCTGTACCCGCCTGCTCAATATGTCCGGTTGCCATCACGACAACCATATCCCCCATAGCGAGCGCTTCAGGCTGGGTATGAGTAACGTGAATAAAAGAAATTCCTAAATCCCGCTGTATTGCTTTTAACTCTGCACGCATGTGAAGACGTAGGTACTCGTCAAGAGCAGATAGCGGTTCGTCCAACAGTAATACTTTAGGGTTCGTTATCAAAGAGCGTGCCAATGCAACTCGTTGCTGCTGACCTCCTGACAACTGTTCAGGCATTCTATCTGCCATAGGCTCCAACTGAACGCGCTTTAATACTTCATAAGCCTGCTCTCGCCTCTCAGGCTTCGAAACACGCTTCATCTTAAGACTAAATGCAACGTTATCCAGAACCGTCAGATGCGGAAATAATGCATAACTCTGAAACATCATGGAAGTTCCTCTAGAACCTGTGGGCAAACCAACCACTGAAGAACCGCCGATCATTATGTTTCCTTCACTTGGCGTTTCATGACCTGCAATCATACGCAACAACGTCGTCTTACCACAGCCACTAGGTCCAAGCAGACAGCAATAAGATCCATCAGGAATAGTTAAATTGATGTTCTCGACCGCTACCGTAGGGCCGAAAACTTTTTTAACGTCCTGAATTACAATCTCTCCGTCTCCTGACATCTAATTTATATACCCTACCAGTTGAAAGAATTAAAAAAATCAAACGCAAAGATAACATAACCCGTAAAATAGATAAGTCACCATCCATTTTTATAAATTAACTAAATAAATTTAGACCACGCAAATTATGTAATATAATTTATTTTTGGCTTGTTTAAAAGAATATACCCCCTAGCTCAAAAAGGGAATACCTTCCTAAAACCGTCGCCACAAGCATAAATTACTAGTATTAACTAAATTCTGTAGTGGTTTACTAAATTATTCAAATTAATAGAAGGAATATAAAAGTATGAATATCGCACTTAACTCCGATTATTCCGATGAAGATGAAGTAATTATATTGGATGGAATAGAACGATTTCTCGAAAAAGATGTGCGACCATATGTGTCAGAATTAGAAGCCAATGACGAATACCCAGAAGAAATTGTTACAAAAATGAAGGAATTAGGGTTATTTGGAGCCACAATTTCTACTAATTATGGGGGTCTAGGTTTGCCGATCACTACCTACGCAAAAATTATAGAAAAAATATCTGCAACCTGGATGTCAGTGAGTGGAATTATAAACTCTCACCTTATTATGGCTTCAGCCGTAGAACGGCATGGAACCGACGAACAGAAAAATAAATATCTACCTTTATTTGCAACCGGAGAAAAAAGAGGTGGAGTTGCCCTTACTGAGCCAGATGCTGGCACTGATTTGCAAGCAATTCGAACCACAGCAAAAGTAGAAGGAAATCAAGGCTACAGAGTAAATGGGACCAAGATGTGGATAACGAACTCTATTCATGGGAATTGCGTTGCCCTTTTAGCAAAAACTGATCCAGATGCAAATCCCAGACATAAGGGCATGAGTTTGTTTATCGCGGAAAAGGGGCCTGGCTTTAAAGTAAGCCGCAAGCTAGAAAAACTAGGGTACAAAGGAATAGACACGGCTGAACTTGTTTTTGAAGATTATTTTGTAGAATCAGATAAGCTGATAGGGGGAAAAGAAGGTTTGGGGTTAAAGCATGTTTTGGGCGGGTTAGAATTGGGAAGAATAAATGTAGCGGCTCGCGGTGTGGGGATAGCCCAGGCCGCATTAGATGAGGCGGTCAAATACAGTCAAATGCGAAAGACATTTGGAAAACCAATTTGTCAGCATCAAGCCATCCAATTAAAGTTAGCCGACATGGCAACGCGAGCCGAAGCCGCTCGCTTAATGACAGAAAAAGCAGCCAAAGCTTTCCAAATGGGGCAGCGCGCAGATATGGAGGCAGGAATGGCAAAACTTTTTGCTACC
>CAYRUX010000029.1:0-2712 GCA_964427515.1 uncultured Rhizobiaceae bacterium | reverse complement strand
TTTGGTGAACAGAGTCTCAAGCAAGTTGACGCAGAGCAATTTAAGTTAGGCATGCGACAACTCACTTCTGGGGTCACCATAGTTACAACAGCGATTGGAGAAGAACGTCGCGGGTTGACAGCAACCGCTGTTTGTTCGCTTTCTGCGGAGCCTCCTACCTTATTAGCCTGTGTAAACCGAGAAGCGGGTGCTCACGATCCAACGCTGCAGAGCCGCGTATTTTGTGTGAATCTTCTTGCCAGTCACCATAAAAATCTTGCTTCTGTATTCGCCAGCAGCGATCGGAGTAAGGAACGTTTTGACACAGGTGATTGGGGAATATTAGAAACTGGAGCACCTGTTCTTATGGATAGCTTGGCGAGTTTTGACTGCATACTTGGTCAAACCATGAAGGCTGATACCCATACTGTACTTGCAGGAAGGGTACAAGCTATAAGAACTGACCCGGATTTAGAACCACTCTTATATTCCCGCGGAGAATTTGGGTCTTTTGTGTCTTAGATGAAACATCAAACAAGATAGGTGGGTTAAGTTTCTCAAAAATATTGTAGATAGCATAGTTAGTTAGGGTTTTCTTTTTGTGTTAAAGGGTTTTATTCAGCAAAATTTAAGTTAGTGCACTAATATGTTCTTCTCTATTTAATCCTTTTGGAACTAGTCGGAGAGAGGTCAGTCAGTATCTTGGGCAATGCTCTTTCAAGTGCTTCGGCTATATATTGAGCCCATTCAATTTCGCCTTGTTTGGAAGATATTAGATCTTGTCTTATTTCAATTTCTATATGTGGTAGCCCACGATTGAAGCCATGTTCGGGAATAGAATAATCGGACGGTCCAACAATGGCATATGGTTCATTTTCTCCTATACATATTCCAGGTACTAAATTGTTTAGCGCATCACGCAAGGGAGATACTAGCCTTGAATCATGTTCCCACAGTAACCCAATATGCCACGGGCGTTGCTTTCCAGTTGTTAATTTTGGGGTGAAACTATGAATGGCAGTGAATATAGGCGTTGCACCTTCATTCAGCATTCGATCCAAGTCGTTGGATATTTTTGAATGGTATGGCAAAAAGAATGTATTTGCACGAGTATGTGCTTCTTGGATAGAGAGATTTTGATTAGCTGGGATTATGGTTTCGTCACTGATTGTCGGAATGGAAGTAGGTGAACTAAGTGGCCGATTGCAATCAATAATCAACCTAGAATAGCAAGATAGATAAGCGGGTGCGTCTAGATATTTAGATAACTCCTTAGTTACATTTGCCGCCCCTATATCCCATGCTATATGTCTATTCAGGTCACTTTCTGACAAGCCTAGTTTCTTCATATGAAGAGGAATTCTTTGACTGGCGTGGTCGCATGTTAAAACAAAGCGTGGTTTGCCATGGCCATTGACCACAGAGATTGCTGTTGGTTCATCCTCTGTTAGTAGGGAAGGGTTAAAGGGAAAATTATTATTCATGCCTATATAATGCATACAGTATGGCGTCTGGTCGAGATAGAAGAAGGTATTTAAATTAGTGATAGGCAATGATTCTATATTTATATATTTTTATGGGGAGTTAAGTGACTTTAAGAAGGGATGTCGAAAATGAATGATATTAGCGCATGGTCTAGAGACATACCGCTAAATGATGGTAATGGAGCCTTGCTAGTTATTGATATGCAAAATTATTGTTGTAGTCGGGGTGGGGGCGCTTTTAACGATCTTGATAATATGGAATTTCAAAATGAATACGGGCATTTCTTTAATCAGTTGAATAGTGTCGTGGTTCCTAATTTGCAGTGTATAATAAAAAAATCACGTGAAGTAGGAATGGAAGTTTTATAAACCGTTATTGAAGAGTTAACTCTCGACGGGCGTGATAGAGGTCTTGATTACAAAATTTCGGGATTTTTTGTTCCCCGTGGCTCGGTTGATGGTCAGGTGATTGATAGTTTGAAGCCGTTGGAAGACGAAATAGTGCTGCGTAAATCGGCTTCCAGTGTATTTAATGCTAGAAATATTGATTATATCGTACATAATCTGGGGATTAGTCAGCTTGTAATATGCGGCGTATATACAGAACAGTGCGTTGAATCAGCTGTCCGTGATGCATGTGATAAGGGTTTTTTGGTAAGCCTTGTTGAAGATGCATGTGCAGCTAATTCTGAAGAGGTGCATAGGAACTCATTAAACGCCATAAAGGGCTATTGTCGGATAGTCAAAACTGAACAGATAATAAGTGAGCTTAATATGGTTCAACCCAATTCCTGAAGCATTAGTTATTTTCACTGATACCGTCTAAGCCATACACTTCATGGGCCTGTTGGGAGGAGATATATCCCTCCTCCAGATCATTTTTTACTAGCTCCTTAGGCCTCTCATTAGGATTTCCCCAACCACCCCCTCCTGGTGTTTGAAACCTCACGCGGTCACCTGGTGCGATAGTTACATTACTCCACTTGCTTGGACTTATTTTTCCAAAAGCGTCGGCAATTGTTGCCCATTTGTTAGCATTTGCTGCCATATGCCAAGTTCCTGCTAAACCGCCACCATGGCCACCGTTCAAACCCCATGCATGGGTATAATGACGATCAGACATTTGACTTCCCGTGATTGGAGTGTCTAAGGTTTTTAGCGTACGTTGTGTGCTCAGTCCGCCACGATGCCTGCCAGCACCGCCCGAATCAGTGACCAGACTATAATTTTCGCACAAGAAAGGATATCT
>CAYRUX010000028.1:0-2898 GCA_964427515.1 uncultured Rhizobiaceae bacterium | reverse complement strand
TGTAGCACCAAGTTTGATTTTATCACCTCAGTAAAATTTGATTGTGAGTTTTATAAAAGACGTCATCCATTACGTCTTTTACCAAGCCCCGAAGAAATTAAAAAAGTAATTATAGGGACAGATTCTATTCCTAAAACATTTTATTGGAGAGGACGGACACATTACATTATGAAGTTTGATGGCCCAGAACGTATTTGTAATGAGTGGTGGAGAGCAGAATATGTTGTGCCATCCAGTAGCAAGAAATATTCATTTCGTGATTATTATCGCATTGAAAATGATCAGGGAATGCGTTTTTGGGTCTACCAAGATTCCTTTCAAGCTTCTGACAGCACCTCAGTTTGGAAACTCCATGGTATATTCGGTTAGCTGGCTCTATGAGCACTTACATTGAATTACAGGTAATAAGTAATTACAGTTTTTTACGAGGAGCTTCGCACCCTTACGAGCTTATAGACCAAGCTTCTTCACTTGGATATTCGGCGATTGCATTGACAGATCGAAATACGTTAGCTGGAATAGTAAAGGCTCATATTGCTGCGCGAGAAAAAAATATCCGCCTCATTCCAGGGGTCCGCCTTGATCTTAGTAATAATTTAAAATTTCCTAATGAACATTCTGGACCAAGCTTTCTTAGTTTCCCAACAGACCAATTCGCATACAATAGGTTGTCCAAACTTCTTACGGTAGGGAAGAGACGTGCTCCTAAAGGAAAATGTTGGATTACATTGGAAGACCTTTTAGAACATGCTAGAGGACAAATTATTATTGCTTTACCACCAGAGCCACATGAAGAAAAAAAATTTTCTAAAATGCTTCAGGCATTTAGTTCCTCTGCTCGCGCTGCATGTGCGTCGTGTTACCTTGCTGCCCAGTATTTGTATCGTGGTGATGATGAAAGCCGTCTTACTCGTCTTGAGTCTATAGCCCAAATTTGTGGCACACCTCTAGTCGCCACTAATGATGTTCACGCGCACGATCCTTCCAGACGTGCTTTGCAGGACGTTCTCACTTGCATTAGAGAGGTTTGTGTCATTGATCATGCGGGATGGCGATTGCATGCTAATGCAGAACGTTATTTAAAAAGTAATGCTGAAATGTCCCGTTTGTTTAGAAGGCATTTGCACGCTGTAATAAGAACCTGGAAAATCGCTCAAGCTTGTGAGTTTAACTTAGATCAAATCATTTATCAATATCCAACAGAATTAAAAGATGGGGAATGTTCGGCTCAGATAAAACTAGAAAAACTTGCTTGGCAAGGGGCAGCTTTACGTTGGCAGAAAGGGGTTCCTTCTAAAGTAGAATCTCAGATTAATTATGAGTTAGAATTGATTGATAAGTTAAACTATGCGTCTTATTTCTTGACGGTCTTTGATATTGTTAGTTTCGCACGTGAACGGGGTATCCTATGTCAAGGGAGAGGCTCCGCTGCGAATTCAGTAGTATGCTATTGTCTCAATATTACAGCAGTTGATCCTAATCGAATAGATTTATTGTTTGAACGTTTTGTTAGTGCAGCGCGTGATGAGCCGCCTGATATTGATGTTGATTTTGAACATGAACGCCGTGAAGAAGTTATCCAATATATTTATGAAAAATATGGTCGAGAACATGCTGGTATTACGGGAAGCGTAGTAAGTTATAGGGGTCGTAGCGCAGTTCGTGAAGTCGGAAAGGTATTTGGGTTATCGCGTGATGTTATACAAGCACTTGCCAATTTAGAATGGCGCCGGGGTGTAGGTGGTAACATAAAATCTGAAATTCAAGAAATAGGACTTGACCCTACTGATCATCGTCTTGCTCTTGTTCTCAGTTTAACTGGACAATTGATTGGATTTCCGCGTCATTTGTCTCAACATGTAGGTGGTTTTGTTATTACGAAGGGCTCACTTTCAGAGATAGTTCCAATAATGAATGCATCTATGAAACATCGAACTAATATCGAGTGGGATAAAAATGATCTTGATGCACTTGGTATTCTTAAAATTGATATTCTAGGTCTGGGTATATTAAGTTGCATTAGAAGAGGGATAGAACTTTTAGCGCGGGAGTATGGAAAAAAAATAACTTTACAGGAAGTGCCTGCAGAGGACCCTGAAGTTTATAATATGTTGTGCAAGGCAGATACTGTAGGAGTTTTTCAGATTGAGAGTCGGGCGCAGATGTCTATGTTGCCAAGATTAAAACCACGTAACTTTTACGATTTGGTCATTGAGGTTGCCATTGTACGTCCAGGGCCAATTCAAGGTGATATGGTGCATCCTTACCTAAAACGACGCAATGGTTTTGATCCAATTATTTTTCCCTCTTTAGAGCTTGAGAAAGTATTAGGAAAAACACTCGGTATACCATTGTTCCAAGAACAGGCAATGAAGGTTGCAATTGTTGCTGCTGGGTTTACGCCTGAAGATGCGGACAGATTGCGTCGAGCGATGGCGACCTTTCGACGTACTGGTTTGGTGCATAAACTTCGTGACAAAATGGTTAATGGTATGATTGCAAGAGGTTATGACCAAGTATTTGCCAATCGTTGTTTTTCTCAAATTGAAGGTTTTAGTGATTATGGGTTTCCTGAGTCTCATGCAGCATCTTTTGCCTTATTAGTTTACACCTCGGCCTGGTTAAAATGCCATCATCCAACCGTATTTGCTGCAGCTATTCTCAATAGCCAACCCATGGGTTTTTATGGCCCAGCACAAATAATTTCAGATGCCAGAAAACATGGTGTTGAAGTTCGTAGTGTTGATGTAAATGCATGTACCTGGGATTGCAGTTTGGAAATAGCTGAAGGAAGTCATGGATTACGTGCGTTGCGATTAGGCTTCAGGCAAATTAAAGGATTCCCAGAATTTGAGGCTGCGCGTATTGTAGCAGCGAGAGGAGAAATTACTTACAGTA